>JBCBSA010000056.1:0-11285 GCA_039819425.1 Planctomycetota bacterium | reverse complement strand
GTCCCCGTCGATCACGCGGGTCTGGCAGCCGACGGCGACGGCCTCGGGGTGCGCCCGCATCCAGGCGAGCTGGCGTTCGAGGCGGTGGGGGTAGGCGACGTCGTCGCCGTCCATGCGGGCGATGAACGCGCCGCGGCAGCGGGCGAGCCCGGCGTTGAGCGCCGCGACGATCCCGCCGTTGGGCTGGTCGATCACGACGACCCGCTCGTCCTCGTCGGCGTGGCGTTGCAGGACGTCGAGCGAGCCGTCGGTCGAGCCGTCGTTGACCGCGACCAGTTCGAGGTCGGTCCACGTTTGATCGCGGACGCTGCGCACCGCGGCGTCGAGGTACACGCCGCAGTTGTAGACCGGCATCAGCACGGAGATCGTCGGGGTCGTAGGTTTCACGTCGAAGGCACCCGTACGCGGGCCGTCAGCAGCCGGGCCAGTTGCAGCCGCATCGCCAGCGCCGCCCGGCTCGCCGTGCCGGTGCCCCGCAGCCGGCCCGCCGAATGCTTGAGGAACTGCCGGTCGGCAAACGTCGGGCGGATGCCCCGCAGCGCCTGCCGCACCAGCGGCTTGGCCCACGGCTTGGGCCCCACGGCGTGGCTCATGAGCGCCGGCCCCGGGCGGAACCCCATGCCTTCGGGCCCGACGATCGCCAGCGGCTCGTTGCCGCACCGCAGCGCCGCGTTGAGCACATCTTGATCCGTCTGCGCGAACGCCGCGTAGGGCGTGCTGATCTGCGGCGACCGCCGGCCGCCGTTCAGGTTCGACGCCTCGAGCCCGCCGAACGCCTCGGCGGCCACGGCCATCATGTTGCCCCATCGGTCCAGAACCGAGCGGGCTTCCCAGTGCACGCCCAAGAAACCCGCGTTGAAGTATTCGTAGGGCGTCTGCCGCAGCGTGTAGCCGTGACTTTCGAACGCCCGCTGCCACGACTTGAACAGCCAGTGCCCCCGGGTCAAGGCAGGCTGCTGGTCCTGGGCCACCGCGACGCCTTCCCCGATCCAGTCTTCGATGAGCGTCCACGGCGCGAGCACGCAGACGTCGGGGTCGAGGTAAATCAACCGGTCGGCGTGGGGCCGTTCGGACCACACGTCACGCATCCAGTGGGGCTTGAGGTTGGTCATGTGACCGGGCCGGTCGATCTCGCGCAGGTGCAGCCGGCGTGGGCCGGCGAGCGCTTCGAGACGCTCGGCTTCCCGAGTCAGCCAGGCCGGCCGCGGCCCGCGGGTGCCGACAAACAGCTCGCCCTCGAAGCCGACCGACTCCAGCGAGTTGATCAGCGCCGCCAGGCCCTCGAAGTGTCGGCCCTCGACCAGGGTGCAGATCACGCCGTGCATGACACCTCCATTCCGATCGCGGCTTGTTCCGGGGCGGCGTTCGGCTTCCTCAGCCGCCGCGACCGCGATTCGATCGCCTGGCGATAGACCGCTTCCTGCCGCTGCACGACCGAGTCGGCGTTGTACTGCTGCCGGACCCGTGTCCGCGCCGCCCGGCCCAGCGCCATCCGCCGGGCGGGGTCCGACATCAATTCGCCCAGCGCCGCCGCGATTGACTTGGGCTGCGACGGATCGACCAGCAGCCCGTGTCGGCCGTGCTCGAGCATCTCCGCCATCCCGCCGAACCGGCTGCCCACGATCCCCCGCGCCGCGGCCATCGCTTCGAGGCAGACCGTCGGGAAGTTCTCCCATCGGCTGGGGATGACCGAGACGTCGGCGTCCGCCAACTGCCGAGGCAACTCGGCGTGCGGCACTTTCCCGACGAACTCCATCGCCGCCGCCGCCGGCCCCGCCAACGCAACCACCTTTTCCCGATCCCACGGGTGCGCGTGGCCGACGAACCGGAAGGCCCAGTCGGGGTGCTTGCGGTGGAGTTGCCGGATCGCGCGGGCCAACTCGTACACGCCCTTGCGGGCCTCCAGCCGACCGACGAAGAGCACGCGACGCGTCTCGGTTTCGACCGGGATGTCCAGGAAGCGTTCGTCGACTTCAAACGGGTTAGGCATCAACTCCGGGGCCCGCGGCAGCCGCCACAGCTCGCGCGTGCGGTCGGCGATCGACGCCGAGGGCGCCGCGACCACGTCCGCCCGGCCGGCGTGTTCCCGCTCGATCCGCTCCATCGGTAGCCGCATCCACCACGGCCGGGTCATCGTCAGCCCCGCCTTGACCCACCCCTTGGTGTACGCCCACAACGGGATCTCCCGGCCGACCTCCCGCAGGATCTGGCTGCAGGTATGCAGCTTCATCACCAGCGGCAACTCGGGGTGCGCCTCGGCGATCACGCGGCCGTCGGCCATGAAGTCGGGCGTTTCCACCACGTCGAACGGCTCACGTTGATGTTCGTCGGCGAACGCCGGCGCGACCCGCTCGGCGAACTCGTAGCGATTCGGCGTGTACACCCGGAACGCCTCGACGCCCGCCTCGGTCTCACGCCGGGCCGTGTCTTCCTGCGGGGTCGCGCTGAACACCGATACGCGGTGCCCGCGCTTCGCCAGCATCGTCGCCGCCTGGCGGACGTAGGTCGCGATCCCGCCGTCGCAGGTGTCGGGCGGGAACTCGAAGCTGACGAACGCGACCCTCAAACGAGCACCCCTTCCCGTTCGACGCTCGCCGAGGTCGACAGCCGGCAGATGCCGTGCTTGCGCTGGTAGGCCCACATGCCCCCGTTCACCGGCGCCGCCTCGACGTCGAGCGTCAACACGTCCTCGCCCGAGAAGTAGCACTTCAGGTCGTTGGGCCGGTACACGAACACGCTGAACCGGTAGGTGTCGGGCAGCAGCTGCAGCGGGTCGAGCCGGAAGCGGACGTGGTGCGTGTCGGCGAGGGTGAACGCATCGACGCCCTCTTCGGTCGAGCAGAGCGAACCGACCAGTTCGCCGATCGAGTTGGTCACCTTCACCACGACCGCGGCGCGGGTGATGGGGTTCTCCGACGAGAGGCTGACGGTCAGCTCGTAGGGGTCGCCCACGAAGCAGGAGCCGACCCGGGTCTGGGTCTTGAGGCAGTCCATGCGGATGCCTTCGAGCCGGACCCCGTCCGGCGATACCGCCGTGTGGTCGACGACCGGGCCGCGGCGTTTGCCGTACTCTTGGATGACGTTGTGGGCGGTGTCGTACATCTCCAGCGTGCCCTGGTTCAGCAGCATCGCGGTCTGGCACAGCTCGCGGACGACGCCCATGTTGTGGCTGACGAACATCACGGTGCGGCCGCTGCTGGCCACGTCCTGCATCTTGCCCAGACACTTCTTCTGAAACTCGGCGTCGCCCACCGCGAGCACCTCGTCGACGATGAGGATCTCGGGGTTGAGGTGCGCCGCCACCGCGAACGCCAGCCGGACGTACATCCCGCTGGAGTACCGCTTCACCGGCGTGTCCAGGAACCGCTCGACCCCGGCGAACTCGACGATCGCGTCGAACTCCCGGCGGATCTCGCCGCGGGTCATGCCCAGGATCGCGCCGTTGAGGAAGATGTTTTCGTGGCCGGTGAGCTCGGGGTGGAAGCCCGTGCCCACCTCGAGCAGCGACCCGACCCGGCCGTACAGCTTGATCTCCCCGGCCGTCGGCTCGGTGATCCGCGACAGCACCTTGAGCAGCGTCGACTTGCCCGCGCCGTTGCGCCCCACCACGCCGACGACCTCGCCCCGGGCGACGTCGAAGGACAGGTCCCGCAGCGCCGTAAAGGTCTGCTTCGGAGCGCGGCGGAACGGGTTCTTCACCCGCCGGGCCACCGCCTCGGCCAGGTTGGTCGGGCGGTCCTCGTCCAGCGTGATCGTGTACGACTTGGTCAGGCCCCGCACCGAGATGGCGGGCTCACGGTCAGATGACATCGGCAAACCTCTTCTCCGCGCGGCGGAACAGACAAGCCCCAACAACCAACACGACCGGGGCCACCACGACCGAGTACACCGTCCACCCCGGCGTCAGCGTCCCCTCGTTCAAGAGCGACCACCGGAACCCTTCGAGCAGGCCCGCCAGGGGGTTGAGCATGTAGAACCGTTCGACGCTGGCCGGCACCTTCTCCGACACCGCCGCGACGCTATACCCCACCGGGCTGGCGTACAGCAGAAACTGCACCCCCACCGGCACGATGTACCGCAGGTCCCGGTACGTCACCATGATCGACGACAGCCAGAACCCGATCCCCACCGCCAGCATGAGCAACAGCGCCGACCACACCGGCAGCAGCAGCAGCCGCCAACTCGGGACGATCGAATACATTACCGCCAGCGCCGCCATCAGGATCAGGCTGACCAGGAAGTTGACCAACGGCTGCGACGCCGCCGACAGCGGCAGGATCAGCCGGGGGAAGTAGATCTTGCTCACCAGGTGGGCGTTGCTGACCATCACCATCGACGAGGCGGTCAGCGTCGCCGAGAACAGCGTCCACCCCAGCATCCCCGCGAACGAGAAGACGAAGTACGGCAGCTCGCCCGAGGGCATCTCCGCCAGCACGCCGAAGACGAACGCGAACAGGCCCGCTCCGATCAAGGGCTGCAGCAGCACCCAGGCCACGCCCAGCAGCGTCTGCTTGTAGACGAGCTTCACGTTGCGAGCCCCGAGCGTGTAGAGCAGGTCGCGGAACGCCCAGACCTCGCCGAGCTTCAGGCCCGCCCAGCCCCGGGTCGGGCGGATGACGGTCCGCGGCTGGGGCTCGCCGGGGGCCCCGGGGGATTCCGGGGGGGCGGATCCCGGGGGCGGTGCCGAGTGGTCGGGCAGGCCGCCGGGCAGGTCCAGGGCCGGGGTGGCGGTACTCATGAGGTCGTCTCGGTCGTGGTTCGGGGGACGAAGAACAACGGGGCCGACGCGGCGGCTACGAATCGGGGTGGAGGCTGAGGCCGACGCCCCGCAGCAACGGCCCGCCGTTGGCGCTCGCCGGGGCCGATTCGCCCTGGGGGCCTGCGCCGGCTTGGGCCGACGGAGACGCCTGGTCCACAAACTCGGGGTTCCGCAGCGCGTCGATCACCTTGGCTTCGAGCTGATGCCGGAACGCCCGGACGCCGAAACGCTCGCGGACGTGCCGGGCGATCGCGTCGCGGTCGAACGCGCCGTGGGCCTCGAACCGCTCGACGGCGTCGCACAGCGAGGCCACGGTCTGCTGCTCGAAGAAGCAGCCGGTCACGTTGTCGCGGACCGACTCGCAGACCCCGCCGTGGCCGTAGGCGATCACGGGCGTGCCGCAGGCCATCGCCTCGACGGGCACGATCCCGAAGTCTTCCTCGGCCGCGAAGACGAACGCCTCGGCGTGTCGCATGTACCGACGCATCGCCTGGTTCGACTGGTAGCCGACCAGCTCGACGTTGGGCCCGGCGGCCGCGGCGATCTTGTCGTACTCCGGCCCCTCGCCGACGATGACCAGCTTCCGCTCGGGCATCCGCGCAAACGCCGCCGCGACCAAGTCCAGCCGCTTGTACGGCACCAGCCGCGAGGCGGCCAAGTAGTACGGCCCGTCCATCGGCGGCGCTTCGTCCTCGTCGCGGCAGAAGAACTCGGTGTCCACCGGCGGGTACACGACCTCGGCGTGGCGGCGGTAGGCCTTGTGGATACGCCGCCCGACGAACCCGGAGTTGGCCAGGAACACGTCCACCCCCGTCGCCGAGCGCACGTCCCAGTTGCGGATGTAGTGCAGGATCGACCGCGAGATCAGGCCCCGCGGGCCGAAGCCCAGGTTCTTTTGGTTCAGGTACTGATGCTGCAGGTCCCAGGCGTAGCGGGCCGGGCTGTGGCAGTAGCAGACGTGGACCTGCTCCGGGCCGGTGATCACGCCCTTGGCGGCGATGTACGAGCTCGAGATCACCACGTCGTAGCCCGACAGGTCGAGCTGTTCGATCGCCAACGGCATCAGCGGCAGGAACGCCCGGTGCTTCCGCTTGGCCAGCGGCAGGCGCTGGATGAACGAGGTCTGCACCTTCTTGTTGCGGATGAACGCCCGGCCGCCCTCGGGCAGGAAGTCGAACAACGCGAACAGGTCGCACTCCGGGTACAGCTCCACGATCTGTTCGAGCACCCGCTCGGCCCCGGCGTAGGTGTAGAGGAAGTCGTGGACCACGGCGACCCGCTTGCCCTTGAGCGGCCCGCCGCCGATGACGCCGCGCGGTCGGTTGCGGTCGGACGCCGACCCGTTCACGCCGCCGCCCCGGGCCGGATCGAGTCGGCCCCGGTCCGCGACGCCGTCGAGCGACGCGAGGCTGTGGTCGGACATCAGCCGGGAGAAAAGGGCCAGCCGGTGCCCCGCCGATTCGATCGAGTCGAGCGCCAGCACCTCGACCCGGGCCTGCAGCGGGACCCCCCGGCGGCGTTCGGCGACCGGGACCGTGGCCGACAACCGGCTCGCCGCGGGGTCGACCTCCTCCACCGGGGCCCATGTCAGCGTCTTGGGCATCCCGTCCCGGCCGGTCATCGGCAGCTCCAGAGACGCGAAGTCCAGCTGCTCCGCCACCCGGCACACCACCGACCACCACGAGCTGAAGTCGCGGGTCAGGTTGAACTCCAGCTGCAGGTCGTGGAACGAGTCGACGTACTGCTTGCGGACCCCGTCGATCATCCGCTTCTGCCGGAAGCTGCGGATCATCTCGGCGGTGTGGATCGACCCGGCGAACCAGAAGAACCCCGCGTAGAACGCCGCCGCCAGCAGCACCAGCGCCGCGGCGACGAACGTCTCGGCGACCATCGCCGTGATCCCGATGGCCGTGCCGAACACCGAGACGACGTGGATCGCCGTCACCGCGTGCTCGTGCTTAAGCCCGCGGTCCAGCAGCATGTGGTGGATGTGGCCTCGCTCGGCGGCAAACAGCGAACGCCGCTGCATGTAACGCCGGCGGTAGAACGTCAGCACCGTGTCCAGCAGCGGCACACCCAGCGCCAACGCCGGCACGCACACCGCCTTCATTGACCCCAAGAGCGGGTTGGCCAGCACCGTGAGCCCGCCGATCAGGAACCCGATGAACAGGCTCCCGCCGTCGCCCATGAAGATCTTCGCCGGCCGCCAGTTGAACACCAAAAACGCCGCCAACGCCGCCGACAGCGCCACCGACACCACCGCCACCGACGGGAACCCGCCCACCCACAGCAGCACCGACAGCGTCGCCGAGGCCAGCAGCACCAGCCCCGAGGCCAGCCCGTCGAGCCCGTCGATGAAGTTGATGGCCACCGCGACGAAGACGATCCAGCCGACCGTGACCAGGTGCGTCGTGAGCCAGTTGAACTCCCACCACGCCGCGTCCCGCAGCAACACGACCTGCAGGTTCACGCCGGACATCGACAGCGCGGTCGCCGCGGCGATCAGCGCCAGCGCCTTGTACCGTGAGGGTACCGGCCGCAGGTCGTCGATCAGCCCCACGCCGAACATGAACGCCGACGTCACCAGCAGCACGACCAGCCCGTCGGTCAGCGTCTCGGGCAGCCCCTGCGGGCTGAAGTAGAACAGGATCAGCCCCGCCGCCGACGCCACGAGCGTGCCCGCCGCGATCGCCACGCCGCCGACCCGCGCGATCGCGGCCGAGTGGACCTTGCGGGCGTTGGTCTGGTCGACCAGCCCGAGGTGGCGGGCGACCGCCGCCGCCAGCGGCGTCAGCACGAGGACCAGCAGGGCCGCCGCGATCGCGGTTTCCAGGATGATGGCTGTGGTGTTCATCGTCGTTACCCCTTGACCCGTTTGCTCGTGCCGTGCGCTTCCACCGCCGCCGCGTCACCGACGCGGGTGGGTCCGGGCCCACACCGTCGCTCGCTGCGTTTCCCGCTGCGCCGCCTCAGTCCGCCGCCGCCACCGGCTCGGGGGTCACCGAGCCGTTGCGGAACCCGGGCGCGTACTTTTCACCCGGCTTCGCCCGCAGCTCGGCCCGCGCTTCGGGCAGGCGGTCGTAGGGGTAGGGCGTCACGCTGTGTTCCTGGCCGTTCAGGACCACGCCGATCAGCGGGGCCTGCACCGCGTTGAGCGACTCGATCGCCGCCTTCACCTCCGAGCCCCGCGAGCGGTCTTTGCGTAGCACCACCACCACCGCCCCGACCAGCGTGCTCGCGATGCGGGCGTCGTTGACCGCGTTGACCGGCGGCGAGTCGATAATGATCTGGTCGTACCGCTCCGCGGCCTCGGCCTGGAGCCGGGCAAACGCCTTGCTGTTGAGCAGGTCCGACGGGCTGCGGTCGACGTTGCCCGCCGGCAGCAGGTCCAGGTCGGGGCAGCCGGTCGCGACCGCCGACGCCTCCAGCGTCGACTCGCCGCGCAGCACCTCGGCGAGCCCCGACGCCCGGGCGTCGAGCCGGAAGATCTCGAGCTGGCGGGCGTTGCGCATGTCCGAGTCGATCAGCAGCGTGCGGAGCCCGGTCTGGGCGTAGGCGATCGCGAGGTTGGCCGCGACCACCGACTTTCCCTCGCCCGGCATCGCCGACGCGACGAGGAGGCTGGACGCGTCGTAGCCGTGCGAGCCGAACCGGACCCCGGTCCGCAGCCCCCGGAACGCCTCGGCGAAGGTCGAACTCGGGGCGTTGGCCACGCCCAGGTCGCCGTGGAAGACCGCCTCGCGTTTGTCGGGGCGCAGCGTCGGGATGTCGCCCAGGATCCGCAGCCCGAACGCCGAGGCCGTCTTGACCTCGTCGCCCCGTAGGCGGTCGTCGAGCAGCTCCCGCAGGAAGGCCGCCCCCACCCCCAACATCAGCCCGCACATCAGCGCCATCGCCACGATCACCTTGCTGCGCGGCGCGACCATCAGCAGCTCCGTGGTCGCCGGTTCGAGCAGCGACACGTTGAGCGCGGTGAAGTCGTCGGACAGGTCGACGTCGCGGATCTGGGCCTGCACGCTCTCGAGCTGCCCGGTGGTGCGGTCGATCACCGATTCGAGGTGGTCGTATTCCAGCGCCAGGTGGGTGGTGCTGATCGCCCGGGCCTTCTCGGCGGCGTGGAGGTCTTCGAGGTCGGCGATGCGGGCGGTCAGCATGGCCTCGTGCTTGACGAGCGCGTCGCGCACCTGCTCGAGCTGGGCCCGCTGGGTGAAGGCCTGGACCTCGGCCATCGCCTCCCGCGCCACCTCGGCCCGGTGTTCGGCGATCTTCGCCATGCGGTGGTCCGGGCCGTAGCTCTTGAGCAGGTTGGCGTGCTCCAGCTCGGCGTCCGTCACCTCGTTGACCAGCGCCCGGTACTCGACCCCGGTCTCGACCGCCCACACCCCGTCGTGGATCCCCATCTCCCGGGCGATCCGCCGCAGCTCGGGCAGGTCGTCGCCGGCGGCCTGCATCGCCGTCAGCGCGACCTTCGCCTCGGCGTGGGCCAGCCGCATCTCGATCAGGCTCTTGGAGAGGCTGGCGAGCTGCTCTTCGCTCACCGAGCTGACGTCGCCGCCGTAGCCCAGCGACTTGTGCCGACGCTGGAAGTCCAGGAGGTTGGCCCAGTTCGCTTCGAGCTGCTGTTCGAGCCGGCCCTCTTCCCGGCGCAGGACCTTGAGCTGTTCGGTCGAGCCGCTGCGGTGCTTGACCGTCTGGTGGTGGATGAAGGTGTTGGCTAACGCGTTGGCGACCGCGGCGTTGACCCGTGGCGTCGGGGACTCGGCGTGGACCCTCAGCACATGCCCGTCGTCGTCCGAATCGACGCGGATCATCGCTTTGAGCAGCCGGGCATCGACGGTCCGGTCGGGGAACAACGCCACGACTTCGGGCCGCTCGGCGACGCGTGACAGCATGGCCGACGACTTCATCACTTGTCGCAGCGCCTCGAGCTTTTCCTGTTTCGGGTTGCTGTAGCCGTCGAGCGTCGTCGGCATCGAGTCGTCGACGTAGATCACGGCCGAGCTCTGGAACACGGGCTCGGCGAAGTGCAGGTAAGTGAACGCCGAGGCCAACGACGCGACCACGCATGCCGTCACCGTCCACTTACGCCGCCAGGCCGCAGACAGGATCGAGATCGAGCCGGCTTCTTCCGCGCCCCGCGGGGACGAGTCGATCGTGACCCGGCGGTGGGCCGGCGTCGGCGGGGGCGGCGCTTCGGGGTTCCGTAAAACCGGGCTCCGCAACACCGGTTGCCGCTTGGGGAGGTTGGATTTGCTCATCGTGCTCTTCCTTGGGAAAGCCCGACCGGCCGCGCCGGGCGGAACGGTCTTCGTGGAGGCTGAGTGGGTGACGAAAAAGGGGGGAGACGGCCGAGGGTCGTGGCCGATCGACACGGGGTCAGTCGATCGGCTCGAGGTCGTCGTCGTCGAGCTCGAAGCTGACCGCTTGCCCCAGGGTCTGTACCTGCAGGATCAGCCGGTGGGGCGCCGCGTGCCGCTCGACGATGCCCTGCACGCCCAGCAGCCCGCCGGCCCGGACGCGGACCGGGGTGCCGGCGACAAAGCGGCGGTGAGGCTCGAGGCCGACGCCCGCATCGAGGGCCCGCTGGATTTGAACCAATTCGCGTTCGAGCTGGTCCTGATCGGCCACGTCGATGATCTGCACCAGCCGACGGTTCCGGTCGGCGACGTAGGCGTCCTGCCGTTCGCCCCGCAGAAACACGTAGCCGGGGAACAGCGGCACCTCACGGCTCCCCGGGCCCCGCGCGGTGCGTGTCCGCCGCGTGGACGTCGGCAGGAAGCACTCCGTGCCCCGCGCGTGCAGCAGCCCGGCCACCACCCGCTCCTGCTGGCTGCGCGTCTGAAGGACGAACCACCGCTTGCGTTCCAAAACGCAAACCGAGTCCGTCGGATCAGAGTTTTCTTCCCAGAACCTTGCCATCGCCCTTACCCTCCCGCTGCGGGTTCATCGCCGCAGCCCCATGGCTTGCCGCGCGGTCGCAGAAACGCCGCGCGCCGATTCGTTTCAGAACGTTTGTTGACCACCCCTACGCCTCCCTCAGGCCGATTTTCCCACGCCGTGCAAGCCCGGACATCCGGGCTCCGCCCATGCTCGCGACCGGTCTATCTCCGGCGAAAGTGGGCGACCCGACTTCGACTTGTTCTTGGGATCCCCTCAAAAGAAAGGACGATCCCCCACTGCTGCATCGATCATTTCGGTCGGCCCGCCAGGATCGATCTGGGCGCTAAGCCGCTCGCCGTTGTGTCCGGTGTCGGACACGAGCTCCCTAGGCTCCGGCGAGGCGGCGTCGGGCCGACCCAAATTCAGTATGAGGAAATCGGATCCAAATGCAATGGACAAATCTGTGAAAAAATCGCGTGGAAGCGATGGCGTCGAGAGGGAGTTGCCCGGTCAGTAGGCATCTAGTCCTCCTATATCTCCCAGATTGGTCGCGTTGTGTATTTCGTATGCAGAAATCCGTATTTTCTCTCGGGTTATCATCTAAGTATTGACCCTTTAAAAAAATTTGCTTTTTGTTTTCCCATCA
>JBCBSA010000055.1:0-11363 GCA_039819425.1 Planctomycetota bacterium | reverse complement strand
GTCCACATGAGTAAAAGAGGGAGCGGGAACCATAACTTGTGTGATGAAAAGGTACCGGGAGTCGTTGCTTTTCATCTCTTCTGGGTAAGAAAAGGGGACAGGTAAGAAAAGGAGGTAAGAAAAGGGGACGGTAAGAAAAGGGGACAGTCCCCATTTTGTCGCCACCTCCGAGAACCTCTCGAAGTCCGGCAGCATGAACAAGAACTACAGCTCTGTTTCCGTCGAGAAAAATGATATCCGGTTGAGAGAGATCAGGGTGATTAGCCTCACATACGCTTCTTGTGCGGCTTGCGTCCGCGTTGTTTGTCGAGGCGGGCGATGAGGTCGGCAGCGGTGAGGCCGAGGGTGTCGCAGAGGCGGAAGAGCACGTCGAGGGTGGGCGAGGATTTATCGTTTTCGAGCAGGCTGACGTAATTGCGGGAGATGCCCGCGGCGAAGCCGACTTTCTCTTGGCTCAGGCCAAGCGCTTCACGAGCTTCGCGTAATTCCTTGCCCAACATACTTGGCAAGATCGCGGTTGCGTGCTATCCTGTCTTCCAAATATATTGGTCAATTCAAATCGCCAGATGCAACTCGTCCCCGGAACGGTGGGTGGCGTTGAGGTTTGGGGTCCGGCCTCGCCGGGCGTTTTGGCCCACGCCACTCACCTTTTTCGTGGGGCAGTACGTGGGGTGGAGGTGATATGCTCCGAAGACTGGCCGCGGTTTAAGGCGGAAATGGGTCTTTTGCGCGCACACTGCGACGTGGATTTTGCATCAAAATACGTGGGCTGAGGAAAAATCTATCTCGTTGCCGGTTAGAAGGCTACGGCAGCCGGTGAGCGGGAGGCGCACGGTTTTTGCGCACAGCGGTTGCGCTGTGTCCTCTTGTGGAGGCCAAGCCTCCGTCGGCCCCGGCCGAGCTTGGGTGGCGTTGGACAAGGCCCACCCTTGCTCGTGAGTCGGGAATCGCCGGGCTGATGAGACGCGAACGGAAGCGGCGATGCCGTGGGCACCACCTTGTCGGGAATCCCACGGGTCGGAGCCGGGCGTCGGTCGGCCGAGGGCTTTTTGGGATTGGGGCCGTTGGTGCGTTTCGCGTTTCGCCGGCCGCGGCGGGGCGTGGGGCGCGGCCCTGGGCTCGCTCTTTGGCAAATCGGAGGAAGCGTGGCCTTAGCCGATCGCCCGGTACCGCTCGGCGATCAGGTCCAGGTACGCCGACTGGTCGGTCGCCCAGTACGCTTCGCTGAACACCTCGACCTCGTCGAGGCCGGCGAAGCCCGCGGCGCGGACGCGGTCTCGGATGCCGCGGAGGTCGATGCAGCCGTCGCCCATCAGGCCGCGGTCGGTCAGGAGGTGCCGGGTCTCGACCCGCCAGTCGCAGAGGTGGAAGCCGAACAGCTTGCCGTGCTCGCCGGCCCAGGCGATCTCGGCGTCGAGGTCCGGGTCCCACCAGACGTGGTACACGTCCGCCGCGATCCCTAGCCAAGGCGAGTCGAGCGTTTCGCAGATCGCCCGGGCCTCGGCCATGCGGTTCACACAGCTCTTGTCGGCGGCGTACATCGGGTGCAACGGCTCGATGCTCAGCTTGACCCCGACCGCCTCGGCGTGGCCGAGGCAGGCCGCGATCCCGTCGGCGGTTTGCTTCCGTGCGTCGTCAAGCGCCATGCCCGGGACCGCGCCCACGACCAGCACGACCTGGTCGGCGCCGAGCGCCGCCGCTTCGTCGAGCATCACCCGGTTATGGTCGATCGCCTGTCGCCGTTGCGCACCGTCGAAGTGGGGGAAGAACCCGCCGCGCACGTACGCCGGCACCGACAGCCCCGAGCCCTTGACGATCCGCGCCGCCTCGTCCAAGCCGACGCCGCCCTCGTCGGGCGCGACCACGTTCCGCCACACGCTAACCCCGCCGAACCCCGCCGCCGCGTAGTGCGTGCAGCACTCGGCAAGGCTCCAGGGCTTGTTCGTCATCGTGTGTACGGCGCAGCGTTGCAAATCCATGGCGGTAACATAACTCCCGGAGTTGGCGAACGGGACACGCCCGAACGTTAATTCATCCCCGCAGAAAATATCGACGCGGGTTGATTCAATCGGCGGGCACGGTGCGCGGCCGGGCCCAGCTTCGCAGCCGGTCCAGTCGCTCACTCATGGTGACCGACAACGGCGGCGACTGCGTGACCGCGGCCACCAGGGCGTCGGTGTCCGGGCGTCGGCGGTCGGGAAAGCCCGCGAACAGGGCCGACTCGATGGCCGTTTCGATCTCGGCCCCGGTGTAGCCCTGCGAAGCGTCGGCCAGGCGTTTCAGGTCGAACCGCTTGGGGTCGAGCTTGCGGCGGGCGAGGTGGATGCGGAAGATCGCTTTTCGCACCGCGGCCGAGGGCAGGTCCACGAAGAAGATCTCGTCGAACCGGCCTTTGCGCAGCAGCTCGGGCGGCAGAGCGTCGATGTTGTTGGCCGTCGCGACGATGAAGACCGGCGCGGTGTGCTCCTGCATCCAGCTCAGCAGCGTGCCGAACATGCGTTGCGACAACCCGCCGTCGTTGCTTTGGGCCGCGGCGGAGGCGAAGCCCTTCTCGATCTCGTCGATCCACAACACCAGCGGGCTCATGGCCTCGGCCTGCTCGAGTGCTGCCCGGAGCCGTCGCTCGGACTCCCCGATGAACCGGTCGTATAACGCCGACGGGTCCAGGCGCAGCAGGGGGCGTTGCCAGGAGGCGGCGACCGCTTTGGCGCACAGGCTCTTGCCCGCGCCGGGCACGCCCAGCAGCAGCACGCCCCGCGGGGCCCGCAGCCCGAAGCCTTCCGCCTCTTCGCCGAAGGCCTCGGCCCGGTCGTTGAGCCACCGCTTGAGGCGGCGGATGCCGGCGATCTGGCCGAGGTTCAGCGGCGTCTCGACGTATTCCAGCAGGCCGTCCTCGTGGAGCATCCGGCGTTTGGCGGCGAGCATCGTGTTGGCGTCTTCGTCGGTGAACGCGAAGTCCTCGGCCAGCGCCTCGCCCACCACCCGCCGGGCCTGCGAGAGCGACAGCCCGCGGAGGTTGCGCACCATCGCCTGCATCGCACGGCCCGACACCTTGACCCGCACCCCTTTTCGGCGGTTGGCGTCCTTCGCCGAATCACGCACAAGCTCGCGTAACGCCTCGTTGTCCGGGAGTGAAACCTCGAACGGCATCGCGGTCGTCCGGATCGTCGGTGGGAGGTCGGCGGTCTCGCCGACGAACACGACCGTGCCGCCCTCCGCTTCGTACTTGGCGCAGACGTCTGTGAGCAGGCGTTTAAGTTTGGGGTCGGGCAGGTAATCCAGTGCATCCAAAAGCACGAGAACCGGTCGGCGCTCTTGCGCTTTCAACACCGTGTACAACGCCGCGGCGGGGTGTTCGGTTTCCTCACGCTCCGTTTCCGCGTCTTCGGGCAGCAGGCCGCGGTAAAGCCCGTGGGTCGCCGACCACGTCCACACCGGGAGCCGCAGTTCCGCCGCTGCAGCCATCAGCCCGTCGAGCACCAACGATTCGTCTTCGCCCGGCATCGTGAGGACCGGATGCTGGGCCCGCAGCACTTTCTTGAGTTTGTCGAGATCGTCCGGCGTCACGTCATGCCCCACGGTGTCCGAGCCCTCAACATACGCTCAGAGCCCGGGCACGTCGACCCACCGCCGCTCCCGCCACGACTGCATGCCCAACTCGGCGAGCTGCACCCCGCGGGCCCCCGCACGCAGGTCGTAGCGGAACGGCTCGTCCAGCGCGACGTGTCGCAGGAACAGCTCCCACTGGATCTTGAACGCGTTGTCGTACTCGATGTTGTTCGGCACCTTCTCCCAGCCGTCGAAGAAGTCGATCGGCTGCGGGATATCGGGGTTCCAGACGGGCTTGGGCGTGTTCGCCGCGGCCTGGGTGTGGACCTCACGCAGCCCGGCGACGGCCGAGCCCTTGGTGCCGTCCACGTGGACGGTGAGCAGGTCGTCGCGGCGGACGCGGGTGACCCATGAGCTGTTGAACTGGCACATGGTGCCGTCTTCTAAGAGGAACATGGCGTAGGCCGAGTCGTCGGCGGTACAGTCGAACGGCTTGCCGTCCTCGGCTCGGCGTTCGCCGATGTCGACGCTGCCGTGGGCGACCAGCGACTTGATCGGGCCGAAGAGGTTGCGGATCACGTACTCCCAGTGGCAGAACATGTCGATCATCATGCCGCCGCCGTCTTCGGCCCGGTAGTTCCAGCTCGGGCGCTGCATGGGCTGGTCGGTGTCCATGCCGGAGAAGACCCAGTAGCCGAAGTCGCCCTTGACCGAGAGGATGTCGCCGAAGAAGCCGAGTTCCTTGAGCATGGCGATCTTGCGGAAGCTCGGCAGCCAGAGCTTGTCCTGGACCACGCCGTTCTTCTTGCCGGCCTTCTCGACCATGTCGGCGATGGCGACGGCCTTGTCGGTCTCGGTCGCGGTGGGTTTCTCGCAGTAGACGGCTTTGATCATGGGCGAGGCGCAGGCGCGTTCGAGGAAGCCGGCGCGTTGGAGCGTGCCTGAGGCGTCGAAGAACACCTCGTACTCGCCGTGCTTGCCGGCGAAGACGGCGTCGAGGTTGGTGGTGAATTTGTAGGGCTCGCCGATGGCGCCCGGGCCGTGGGCCTCGGCGAGGGCTTTGAGCTTGTTTTCGTTGCGGCCGGTGAGGATCGGGTCGGGCATCAGCGTGAGGTCGGGGCTAATGCGGACGCCGCCCTGCTGGATGATGGCGGTGATCGAGCGGACGAGGTGTTGGTTGGTGCCCATCCGGCCGGTGACGCCGTTCATGACGATGCCGATGCGTCGGGTTTCCATGTCGTGGCCTTTCTTCGTTGCGTAAGGGATCTGGAATAAGACTACGACGCCGACGGCTCGGGGCCGCGGTCGGATCGGGACAGAAAAATGGCGCATTCGGACACCGCGGGTCCGGCGGCGGACGCTCAGAAGTTGTGGGGGTCGTGGCGGAAGGCTTTGGGGCTCTGGCCGGCGAGGCGGGCGAACCAGCGGCTGAACGCGGCGGGCGAGCTGAACCCGAGCGTGTCGGCCACGGCGGCGACGGAGCGGTCGGGGTCCAGCAGCAGGCCGCGGGCGGCGTCGAGGCGGCGGGCGGCGAGGTACTCGTGCGGCGTGCAGCCGAAGTCCAGGCGGAACCGGCGGGCGAAGTGACGCGGCGACAGGTGCGCGGCTTGACCGAGCGCTTCGAGGTCCGGCGGGTCGGTGAAATTTCGCCCCAGTGTCTCGATCGCCCGACGGACGCGGGCCGAGGCGCTGTCGGCTTCCCGCGGATCAGCGGATTCGCCTCGGGGGGCGGCCCTTTGATCGTCGGCTGACGTCGGCCAGAGGCTGATCGCCGTCGCCAATCCGGCCAGAGCGGCGGCGCTGACGCCCCGGGGGGTCCACTCCTCGACGAACGACGCGATCGAGTCGCACAGCGGTCTCGCCGGCTGGAGGCCGGTGAGCAAGGCGGGTAGCGGCAACGGCCCGGCGAGTGTGTCGGCCACGCCCAGACGGAGCTTGACCAGCCAGACCGTGGTGTCGTTGTGGTCCGGGGTTTCCGGGATCAGGGTGTAGCCGTGCCGTTCGTTGGGCGGCGTGGCCATGAGCGTCGTGCCGTGCAGGGGGACACGCCGATCGCCGCGGATGGTGTGGCCGCCGCAGCCGCAGATGACGTCCAACTGCATCAGGTCCGAGTGCCGGTGCGGCGCGATCTCGAAGCGGTCGGCGGGGCGGTGGTACCGGGCGTCGGCGATGCGGTCGGGGTCCTCAAATATCGCGGCACACCACGAACGACGCAGCGTCTCGTCTTTGGATGAGGCGGAGTATTGACGCCTTCGGCGCGCCTTGGTGGTTTTCATGTTTTTAGCATATCAAGACACGATCTGTCGTGAATGGAAAGCGAAAGGGGTCGCCGAGCGTGCTAACTTCTGATGTTCGGGATCTCAATCGTTCGCACGCCGGAACCTCGTATGCAGATCGATCACCAACTCACGTTCAAAAACCTGGCCGCTCCCGCAGAGCGGGTCTTTGCGCTCGCCGCCCGCAAGGCCCGGGCGCTCGACCGCACCTGGGACGCCGGCCGGGGTACGCCCGTGTTCACCGTCGACGGTACCTACGCCACACGCGGCTGGACCGAGTGGACCCAGGGCTTCCAGTACGGTTGCATGATCCTGGCCGGCGACGGCCTGGGGGACGACAAGCTCGTCCGCCTCGGCCGGCAACGCACCCACGAGCACATGTTACCCCACGTGACGCACATCGGCGTCCACGATCACGGGTTCAACAACCTCTCGACCTACGGCAACCTGCTGCGTCTGCACGAAGAGGGCCGGTTGCCCCACGACAACTGGGAGACCACGACCTACCGCAACGCCATCGCCGCCTCCGGCGCGGTCCAGGCGGCCCGTTGGTCCGGCACACCGGGCCAACCCGAATCGCCGCACGCCGGCCACAGCCCGTCGCTCGGCTACGTCTACTCGTTCAACGGCCCGCACTCGCTGTTCATCGACACGATGCGGACGGTCCGCATCCTCGGCGTGGCGTGGCAGCTCGGGCACGCGTTGATGCACGAGGGCGACCGCCGGGCTGATCTACTCAAGCGGTCCGTCCTGCACGGGCTGACAACCAGCGAGTACATCGTCTTCCACGGCGACAGCGGCCACACCTACGACGTCCGCGGCCGGACGGCCCACGAAGGGACGTTCAACCGCAACGACGGGGCGTTCCGGGCCCGGGCGACGCAGCAAGGGTACAGCCCGTTCTCGACGTGGACACGCGGCCTGGCGTGGGCGATGCTCGGGTACGCCGAAGAGCTCGAGTTCTTCCGGACGATCGACGCGAAGGAGTTCAAGCGGTCGGTGGGGTTGTCGAAGGCCGACGTCGTCCGCGTGTACGAGCGGTGCGCCCGTGAGACCTGCGACCATTACCTCGCCGAAGCGTCGGCCCTCGACGGGATCACCTACTGGGACGACGGGGCCCCGAATCTGCACCGCCTCGGCGACTGGCGGTCCGCGCCGGCCGATCCTTACAACGACCACGAACCCGTGGACGCTTCGGCGTCGGCGATCGCGGCGCAGGGGCTGCTTCGGCTGGGCCAATACCTCGGCTCTAGCAAGGGCAAGCGCTACACAGCGGCGGGGCTGACGGTGGCTCGGACGCTGTTCGACGAGCCGTACCTGTCCACCAAACGCGACCACCAGGGGCTGCTGCTGCACTCGATCTACCACTGGCCCAACGGGTGGGACCACGTGCCGGCCGGCTCGAAGGTCTCGCACAGCGAGTCGAGCCTTTGGGGAGACTACCACCTGCTCGAGTTGGCGCTACTGATCCACCGACAGGCGACGAGCGGGCCGTACCTCAAGTTCTTCCTGTAAACCTCGATTGCAAACCCCATCATGAGTCAAGACCAAAACATCAAACGCGTCGCCCTCGTCACCGGCGGCAGCCGGGGCATCGGGCTCGGCATCGCTGAGGCCCTGGCCGACGACGGGTTCGACCTGGCGATCAACGGCCGTCGGCCCGAGGCGCAAGTCCGCGAGACGCTCGGCAAGCTTGGTGAACGCGGCGCGGAGGTGCTGTACGTCCCGGCCGACATCGGGAACCTCGACGATCACGGGCCGATGGTGGACGCGATCCTTGAGCGCTTCGGTCGGCTGGACGTGCTGGTGAATAATGCGGGGGTGGCGCCGGACGTGCGGGCCGACATCGTCGACGCGACGCCGGAGAGTTTCGATCGGCTGATCGGGATCAACCTGCGGGGGCCTTACTTTCTGACGCAGCGGGTGGCGCGTCACCTGATCGAGTATGGGGAGGCAGACGAGAAGTTTCGGTTGCGGGGCGTGATCGTGAACGTCTCCTCGGTGAGCGCGATGGTGGCGTCGGTGAACCGCGGCGACTACTGCATCAGCAAGTCGGGGGTGGGGATGAGTACCAAGCTGTGGGCCGCCCGGCTGGCCGCGGATCGGATCGGGGTGTATGAGGTTCGGCCCGGGGTGATCCGCACCGACATGACGGCCGGCGTCACCGAGAAGTACGACCGGTTGTTCGAGCAGGGGCTGGCGGCCGAGCCGCGGTGGGGCGAGGCGGAAGACGTGGGGCGGGCGGTCGCGGCGTTGGCGGGGGGCGGGCTGACGTACGCGACGGGGAACGTGGTGATGGTCGACGGGGGGCTGACGCTGCCGCGGTTGTGAGGGGGAGCATGTAGCGTTCCGGGACGCGAGTGCCGCGGTTTGTCGGCGAGGGAGGCTGCGCCGCACCTGCTAAACATGGAAATCCGAGGTAAGTCGATCGTTTCGGATCTCAGACCGGGATCCGATAGTTCTTCCAGTCGACGCGGAAGGTGACGTTATTGTCGCGTTGGCGGAGGGTCTGCTTGAGCCAGAGGAACGCGAGGAAGCCGATGGGGGCCAACAGGCAGAGCGGGGCGAGCGCCGCGAAGCTGGCCCCGGGGTACAGCGTCGGGTCTTGCAGGGCGATGGCCATGTAGATGAGGCTGATCAGGCCGACGAGGGTCGCGCCGGTGGCGAGGTGGGTGACGACGAGCACGAGCAGGCCCCAGCGGGGCGAGCGGGCGGAGCGGATGAATTTGCGGCAGAGGTTGATCCAGACGCCGACCCACAGCAGCAAGACGCCGACGCCGACGGCGAGCCCGAGCCAGCTCCAGGCGGAGACACCGATCAGGGTGAGGCAGGCGAAGAAGGGGACGAGGAAGCCGGCGCCGGCGGCGGAGGCGGGCCAGTGTTCGCGTTGGCGGACGCCGAGGGGCAGGTCTTGTTTTTGCCAGGGGGTGGGGTCGCGGAGGTCGTTGACGTGGCCGCACTCGGGGCACTTCACGAGGGGGCCGACGAGGCCGCGGAGGTTGTAGCCGTCGCCGAGGCAGGGCAGGTCGCCGGTGAGCAACCAAGCGGGGGCGGGGTCTTCGGGTGATGAAGGGGGCGGTGGTGAAGAGGCGTCGCGGTCCGGGCCGCTCACGAGAGAACGGCCTCGGGTTGTTGTTGAGGGGTGGATTCCGGGGGCGCGAGCCGCCACGCGGTGCCGTCGCGTTCGACGCGGCGGTAGAGGGTGTCGCGTTCGACGGGGGCGTAGCCCGCCTCGACGATCGCGCGACGCATGTCGGCGACGCTGGTTTCCTGGTGGGTGTTGGCGCCGCCGACCTTGGTGATGTCGTACCAGACGACGGTGCCGTCGACGTCGTCGGCGCCGTAGTCGAGCATGACCTGGGCCATGGGCAGCGTCTGCATGATCCAGAAGGCTTTGACGTGGTCGAAGTTGTCGAGCATGAGGCGGGCGATGGCGATCATGCGGAGGTTGTCGACGCCGGACGGGCCGGGCAGGTGTTCGAGGGCGCTCCCGTCGGGGAAGAACGGAAGGGGGATGATGGTCTGGAATCGCGCCGGGAAGTTGTGCTGGATCGCGTGGTCCTGCTCTTCGCGGAGCATGCAGAGGTGGTGGATGCGGTCTTCGGGGGACTCGACGTGGCCGTAGAGCATGGTGGCGTTGGTGAAGAGCCCGAGCTCGTGGGCGACGCGGTGGACGGCGAGCCATTCGCTGCTGCGGATCTTGCCGCGGAAGGCCTCGTCGTGAACCCGGTCGTCGAACACCTCGGCCCCGCCCCCCGGAAGTGAGCACAGGCCCGCTTCTTGTAAGTCTTCGAGGACGGACCGCAGGGCGCCGTGGAAGTCTTTGCGGACGGCCCGCTTGCTGATGCGGGCGAGGTGGACGAGCTCGACGGCGGTGAAGGCCTTGATGTGGACCTGCGGCGCGACGTCGCGGATCGCGCGGAGCATGTCGGTGTAATAGGAGAAGGGCAGCTTAGGGTGGAGGCCGCCGACGATGTGCATCTCGGTGGCCCCGAGTTCGGTGGCCTTGCGGGCGTTGTCGCGGATCTCGTCAAGGGAGTACTCGTAAGCGCCGTCCTGGCCGGGCTTGCGTTGGAACTCGCAGAACTTGCACGAGAGGATGCAGAGGTTCGAGTAGTTCATGTGGCGGTTGACGTTGTAGTAGGCGACGTCGCCGTGGCGGGTGCGGCGGACGTGGTTGGCGAGTTCGCCGAGGGTGTGGAGGTCGCGGGTGCGCAGGAGGGTGAGGCCGTCCTCGGGGGTGAGGCGGGTATTAGCGTAGACCTTGTCGGCGATGGGGTTGAGTTGTTCGTCCACGCTTGGATCGTAGCTCGTCGGGGGTGACGAGTGAAGCACAGAACCGTGAGGTTGGAGGTCGAAGCGGACGTAGGGTCAGCCACGCACCACGCCGAGTACGAGCGTGAGCACGAAGACGAACACCAGCGGCGAGAGGCAGAGCCCCAGCCAGGTGAGCACCTTCATGTCGAGGGTCATGTCGAGTTCGGCGTCGGCGGCGTCGATGACGAGGCGGTAGCTGCGCGGTTTGTCGGGGTCGAAGGGGCGGCCGCACTCGGGGCAGGCGTGGCGGTCCAGGCCGTGCAGCGGGTAGTCGCAGTCGTGGCAGCAGGCGTTGGTCGGCAGCGGGGTCTTGGCGGGGCTGGGCATCGCTCTTCCGGTCTTTATGCTGATCCCTCAGCTTACGCAGTGTCTTTCGAGGATTGGTGACGTCGGCGGAATTTTCGGGGGGCGACTTCCGGGGCCGACTTCCGGGGGGGTAAGATCGCGGGATGCGGATCATCGGCCACGGGGTGGACATCGTCGAGAAAGCCCGGATCGACCGGATGCTCGAAGAGCACGGAGAGCGGTTCCTGCGGCGGTGCTTCACCGACGCGGAGCGGGCCTACGCCGACGGCAACACCAAGCGGCGGATGGAGCACTTAGCCGGGCGTTTCGCGGCGAAAGAGGCGATCCTGAAGGTGCTGGGGACGGGGTGGTCGGGCGGGATCGCGTGGACGGACGCGGAGGTGGTGCGGGAGGCGTCGGGTCGGCCGACGGTGGCGTTGCACGGGCGGTGCGCCGAGGTCGCGGGGGAGCTGGGGATCACCGAGTGGTGGCTGAGCATCTCGCACATCGAGACGCACGCGGTGGCGAGCGCGATCGGGGTGGCGGCGGGGTGAGGTGAGCCGACGGCTTGGGGTTGGCGGAAACACAAGTTGACACCGGCCCGCGGCGTGGCATGTTGTGCGTGTTGGTAGTGGGGAATCTCCGCCGGAGTTCTCGACGGGATTGTTTTTGTTTTATGGGATAGGCCGATAAAGTGGGTGATATGGGACGCCGAGCCGGGAAAACACCGCCGTACGAGATCATGCAACAGATGGGAGGCGGCGTGTCATCGCCGCGTGCGGGGTTGCCTCGGCTGCGTCGCGGGGGCGGTCTTGTCGGGCGGGTGCGCGGGGTTGGGGAACGGGTGGGAGATGCGGCGGCGGACGGGTGGGCGTGGGCGCGACGCAAGGCGGGCCGGGGCACGGCGCGAGGGGACGGCGGGCTGGCCGGGGCGGT
>JBCBSA010000054.1:0-11385 GCA_039819425.1 Planctomycetota bacterium | reverse complement strand
GGTGAAGGTCCGGCCGTCGGCGCGGGTGTAGGTCTCTTCGTAGTCGAGCATGGCCTCGCCGTGGTTGATGACGCGCTGGTCGTCGAGGCAGGCCTGGACGGCTTCGGGGTGGCCGACGGCTCGGTTGTCGTCGGGGTCGACGCGGCCGACGAGGTCGTCGGCGCGGTCGATGCCGTAGATGTCGGCGAGGGCCTGGTTGCAGCCGAGGATGACGCTGTCGAGGTCGGTCCAGAACACGCCCTGGGGGATGGTCGCGAGGACGGCTTCGAGGCGGATGCGTTCGCGGTCGAGGCTCTTGCGGAGGGCGCGTTCGTTGCGGTGGGCTTGGTTCAACTCGGCGGTGCGTCCGGCGATATGGCTTTCGGTCCGCTCGACGGTGCCGCGGAGGTGCTCGGCCATCTCGCGGAACGAGCGGGTGAGCTGCCCGAGTTCGTTGTCCGGCTCGGGCAGGTCGCCGACGTCCCAGTCGCCGCTGCCCAGCCGTTCGGCGGCCCGCGTGAGTGACCGCACGGGCGCGAGTATCCGACCGGTGACGTACCAGACCGCCGCGGCGATGAGGCCAGCCACGGCCAACTCGATCCCGAGCGTGGCCCACGTGGCCCACCCGTGGTGCGGGACGCCGCCGCCGTGCTCCCGGGCGTGGCGGAGCTCGAATACCAGCGGGACCACGTAGGTGATCGCCATCAGCGGCACCGTGACCATCAGGATCAACGCCGAGACCTGCACCCGCAGGCTGCGGCTTGTTCGGCGCGTGCTTGGGCCGGGTGTGGAGTTGGCTTGGGTGTCGATCGACATACCGGAAAACACGTCCCCGCGGACCCTGCATTTATTTCGGCTGTCGGCCGCACGGGCTTGACCGCCGTCGTCGGCGAACGGTGTGGGGCCGTCTTCCGATAAAACTGCAGAGTTGAGGCCCCGCCTGGTCTATAATTCCACGTCGGTCACGTAACGTTTTTGGGAAGCTCCCCGGAACCCGAATGATGCAGCTCTGGCAGCCCGCCATCCCGGATCGATACACGGCCATGAGCGACGCGGCGCTCGACGCGGCGATCGCCGCGCGGCGGGCGGAACTGGGGCCGGACCTGGTCATCCTGGGCCACCACTACCAGCAGGACGAGGTTATCCAGTTCGCTGACTTCACCGGCGACAGCTTCAAGCTGTCCCAGCTCGCCGCCGAGAAGGTCGCCGAGGTCGGGGCGAAGTACGTGGTCTTCTGCGGCGTGCACTTCATGGCCGAGACGGCCGACATCCTCACGCCGTCGGACGACGACGGGGAGGGGGGCACGGCGGTGATCCTTCCTGATCTGGGTGCCGGCTGCAGTATGGCGGACATGGCCGACTACGACCAGACCGTCGAGGCCTGGGAGGCGATCCACGAGATGCTCGGGCAGGCGGTGCCGGGGGCCGACGAATCGACTGGGTCGGTGCGGGTGATCCCGGTCTGCTACATGAACTCCAGCGCCGCGATCAAGGCGTTCTGCGGCCAGCACGGCGGCGCGGTGTGCACGTCGAGCAACTGCGACAAGGTCTTCGACTGGGCGCTGGCCGGCGGGGACACGCCGCTGGACGACGGCCAGCGGGTGAAGATCCTGTTCCTGCCCGACCAGCACCTCGGCCGCAACACCGCCGCGGCGGCGGGCTTCGACGTGGCGGCCGACACCTGCGTCTGGGACCCGAAAGACCCGGCCGGCACCGGCGGCTGCGACGAGGCCGACCTCGAACGCTGCACGTTCTTCCTGTGGAAGGGCCACTGCTCGGTGCACAAGCTGTTCCGGCCCGAGCACATCGATCAGATCCGCGAGAGATGGCCGGACGTGACGGTGATGGCCCACCCCGAGTGCGCCTACGAGGTCTGCCAGAAAGCCGACCTCACCGGCAGCACCGAGGGCATCATCCAGGCGATCGAGTCGGCCGAGCCCGGTAGCCGCTGGGCGATCGCCACCGAGGTCCACCTGGTCAAGCGCTTGTGCGACCGCGCCGCCGAGCGCGGCGTCACGGCCCGCATCCTCAGCGACTGCCAGTGCCTCTGCACCACGATGTACCGCATCGATCGGCCGCACCTGCTGCACGTCCTCGACCACCTCGCCGCCCCCGGAGACGCCCGGGTGATCAATCAGATCACCGTGTACCCCGAGGCGCGACGGCTGGCGAAGCTGGCGCTGGATCGGATGCTGCGGATCACCGGCCGCGTCGCGGTCCCGGCGGGGTGATCCCAAAAGAGAGGCCGGCTCGGATCGATTGAAGACCGGGGCCGGCAAAAAAGTCGCTCGCAGGCCATCGGAAGCATCAGCCCTCGGCCCGGCAGATGTAGAAGTTGTTCTGGATGTCGTGCGCGGGCTTCTCGACGCGGACCCGGTTGAAGCCGGCGTCGGCGAGCATGTCGAGGGCCAATTCCTCGCCCCAGCAGGTGCCCAGGCCCGCGCCGCCCTGAGCCAGCGAAACGGTCATGCAGTGCATGGTCGAAATGGTGTAGAGCATGGGGGCGACCGGGGCGTCGAGGTTGTTTTCGAGGTGGCTGGAGGCGCGGATGTCCTGCATCAGGAAGGTGCCGCCGGGGCGGAGGACCCGGCGGATCTCGCGGAGGACGGTGTCCGGCTCTTTCTGGTCGTGGACGACGTCGAAGCCGGTGACCAGGTCGAAGGTGTCGGCGGGGCCGAGGTCGACGGCGCTGCGGGGCCGGAACGAGACGTTGGTGAGGCCCCGGTCCCGGGCCAAAGCCCCGGCCGCCTCGACCGCTTCCGGGCACAGGTCGTACCCGGTGAACCGGCTGCCGGGGAACAGCTCGGCCAGGCGGCAGGCGGCCTTGCCCGAGCCGCAGCCGACGTCGAGCACGTCGATCCCGGCCTCGAGTCGTTCGGTCACGTTCGGCACCATCGGCAGGATCACGTCGCGCAGCGCGGCGACGACGGTCTGCTCGCTCTCGGCGGCCATGACCTCGTGGAAGCGGTGGAAGCACTCGTAGCCGATGCCCCCGCCGGCGCGGAAGCGGTCGACGATCTGATCCTCGACGTGGCCGAGCACGCTGATCCACTGCATGGTCACCGCCAGGTTGTTGGGCGCCGCGGCGCGGGTGAGCCAGGCGGCGTGCTCTGCGGGCAGGTGGAACGTCCGGCTGGCGGCGTCGTACTCGACCAGCTTGCCGCAGGCCATCGCGGCGAGCCATTCGCGGACGTAACGCTCGTCCAGCCGGGCGGCGTCGGCGATCTGCGCCGAGGTGGACCGGTCGAGCCGGGCCATCGCGTCGAAGAGGCCGGTCCGGTGACCGAGGGAGATCATCAGGGACAGCGAGGCTTTGTTGAGGGTGTCGAGCAGGCCCTCGGCGAAGGCTTCGGACTTAACGGGGTCGAGTTCGGGTGGGGCGGCGGTGGTCATGGGGGGGTCCTAGGCGGGGGTAAACGGGGGCGGGGAAGCGGCCGCGGGCCGAGCGGCGGAGACGATCCTTGATTCGCCGGGCCGACGAGGAGAAAATACGCGACCCGTGGCCGTGTCCCGCTTGACCTCGGGTCAAGTCGGGTTGACTACCGGTCAACCTCATGCGTCCTGTCCTTGGAAGCCCCGCCGGAAACTTCGCCGCCTCGTGGTCCCCGAACCCTTCGGAGCCATCCGATGTCCACCGCCGCCGACGCGATCACCGACAAGAAAGCCTACGAGTTGTTCGGCCGGGGCATCCCGCCGCAGTCGACCCGGCAGAAGCTGCTGTTCACCGCCCTGGATTTGTTCTACACCCACGGGATCCACGCGGTGGGGCTGGACCGCATCCTGGCCGAGGTCGGCGTGACCAAGACGACGTTCTACAACCACTTCCCGTCGAAGGACGACCTGATCCTCGAGTGCATCGCCACGCGGGACGCGTGGGAGTCGCGATGGTTCGAGGAGGAGGTCGAGAAGCGGGGCGGCGGCGATTCTCGCGCGATGCTGCTGGCGGTCTTCGACGTGCTCGACACCTGGTTCTGCGGCGAGCAGTTCAACGGCTGCGCCTTCCTGAACGCGGCGATCGAATTCCCCTCGCCCAACGACCCGATCCACCGCGCCGCGGCGGCGCACATGGACAACTCCGAGAAGTGGTTGGCCGAGTTGGCGACGCAGGCGGGGGCGAGCGAGCCGCAGCGGGTGGCCGAGGAATTCTCGGTGCTGATCCAGGGGTCGATGGTGACCCGCCACGCCATGAACCGCGACGAGGCCGCGGCGGTGTCGCGGCGGATGGCCGAGGCGGTGCTGGACCGGTACCTGCCCCCCCGACCCCGGAAATAAACTGGACCACTGCTGTGGCGCTAAGCGCGTGGCGCGATCGGAGCTACGCCGGCCGGAATCCGCTACGCCTCCTCTTCGATGTCGGATTGTTCGATGGGTCGGCTGACGCGGTAGCTCTCGTCGAGCCAGCGGCCCAGGTCGATCGTCTTGCAGCGGTCGGAGCAGAACGGAAACGTCCCGGCGGCCGCGGCGACGGGGGCGCGGCAGGTCGGGCAGGCGGTCGCCGCGGGGTCGGGCCGGTCGCGGAAGCGGTGAACCGTCGGGTCGTCGTTCATGGCGGAGTCGAGTCGGCGAAGGTGAACGCACGGAGCTGTGTGGCGCGGTTGCTCCACCGGCCACGGGGGGTCAGGGTCAGGCGGCGCTGCGTTTCGCTCCGGTGCTCGATGAGCATACGCAGCCGGTGGTCGCCGAGGTGGGCGTCGGGGTCGGGGAAACGCTCGGCCCACTCGACGACGGTGACCGACGCGTCGCGGAGCGCGTGGTCGTAGCCGAGCGTGGCCAGGTCGTCGGGGCCGGCGAGGCGGTAGGCGTCGAGGTGGAGCAGGGGGGGCGTGTCGGCGTCGGCCGAGTCCGGCGGAAGGTATTCGTGCATGAGGACGAAGGTGGGGCTGGAGACGTGGGACGCGTCGAGGCCTAGGCCCTCGGCGAGGCCGCGCACCAGCTGGGTTTTGCCGGCACCGAGTTCGCCGTCGAGGGCGATGACGTCGCCGGGTCGAGCGAGTGCGCCGAGGTGTCGGCCCAGGGCGACGGTCTGCTCGGGCCCGGCCGAGACGAACTCGAGGGGGGCGCCGTCGGTCACGCCGTGTGTTCCCAGCCCGCGGCGTCGAGAGTTTTCAGGCCGACGCGGTTGCCGTCGGGGGCGACGACGACGTGGCCGCCGGCGTCGGCGACGGTGCCGATACGGGTGACCGGGAGTGAGCCGTCGAGGAGAGCGGCCGGGATCGGCGCGTCGGGCGGGGCGGTGAAAAGCAGCTCGTAGTCTTCGCCGTCGGCGAGGGCGTGCCGCCAAGCGGGGAGCGGCGGGGTGTCCGGCGTTCCCTCGCGGATGGGCAGCGCGGCGGCGTCGAGCTCGGCGTGATCCATGAGCCGGGGCAGGTCCTGGGCGATCCCGTCGGAGAGGTCGACCATGGCGCGGGGCCGTGTCTTGGGATCCGTGACAAGAGCGCGGGCCGCATCGAGGCGGGGGGTGAAGGTCAGGTGGTGGCCGGTGGGCAGCGAGCCGCCGAGGTGCCCCGTGACGTAGATCGCGTCCCCCGGAAGTGAACCGTCGCGGGTGACGGGTGGAACCCCCGCCCCCGGAAAGGGGCGTGCCAGCACCGTGACGCTCACGAGCAGCGGGTGGTCCCACACGCCGATGTCCCCGCCGACGAGCGGGCAGCCGAAGCCCTCGGCCGTGGTGCGCATGGCGTCGAAGAGGGCGGCGGCGCGGTCTTCGCCGAAGCCGCGCGGCAGCGTCGCGGCGACCACCGCGGCGACGGGCTCGGCCGCCATCGCCGCCACGTCCGAGAGGTTGCGGGTGATCGCCTTGCGGCCGACCAGATCCAGCGGCGCGGTGGCGGTATCGACGTGGACGCCGTCGGCCAGCTGATCGACCGCGACGAGCAGCGCCCCGGCCGCCACCTCGATCGCGCCCATGTCGTCGCCCGGCGGGATCGTGACCCCCGGAAACCGGCGGGTCAGCTCCGCGTTCCCCGCGTAGACGTGTTGGAGCAGGGCGTTTTCCCGCATCCCGAGAGGTTACGGGGGGCGGCCGACGGACGCCATCCGTCGGTTAATAGGCGTCTTTGAATCGGTAGGCGTCGCCGAGGATCAGCCGGGTGGCGAAGACGGTTTCCTGGGCGTGGCCTTCGAGGTGGCTGACGCTGTGCCAGACGGCGCCCATGCCGGTGACCTCGAAGCCCTGGATGGTGCGCGGCTCGAGGAGGTGGTCTTTGTTGAGGCGGTGGACCGTGGCGGTGGCGTCGTCGACGGCGGCGCGGAGGTGGTCGGCGAGTTGACCGGGGGTCATGCCGAAGGTGGCGGAAAACTCGGCGGGTCGGTCGCGGCCGTCGGGTAAGGATCGAGTGGGGTCGCAGCCGACGGTGATCCACTGGCGCAGGTTGCCGGCGACGTGGAGCACGACGTTGCCGACGGCGTTCATGCCGGGGGCGGCGCGTTGCCAGACCTGCGGCTCGTCGAGCTGGTCGAGGCAGTGCAGCAAGCGGTCGCGGGAGTAGGCGAGCGTGAAGCCGGCTTCGCCCTTGAAGGCCGCGACGGCGCCGGGATAATCGGTTTGGAAATGCATGGGGTGGTGACCGGAAGAGATCGAGTTCAGCGCCCAAGACCTACTTGGCGAGCTTCGCAACGATCCGCCAGAGGTCGTGGTGCGACAACGACAGACCGGTGGCGGTGTTGAAGGCGTCGACGATGTCGTCGAAAGCGGGCTGGTAGAGCAGCTGGTCGCGCTTGGAAATCTGACCGATCTCGACCTCGACGAGCCGGACCAGATGTTGTTCCTGCTCGGGCTCGATGCGCGGTGGCGGCGACTTGGCTCGGCCGAGGCGGGGGAGTTTGCCGGCCTTGCGGAGGTTGTGTAGGCGATGGAAGACGCGGGCCCTGGACTGAGTGAGGGGGTGGTCGGCGTCCCGGCCGTCGGGGCCGTACATGGTGGTGTAGAGGGCTTCGAACTCGTCGGTGTAAGGCAGGTCGTCGAGGGTCCGGCCCTGCTTGACGTAGACGTTGACGAGCAGGTCGTCGTCGTTGACGGGGAAGAGGGCGTTGGGCATCGCGGGTGGGGCGGTGGGTTCGGGGTCCCCGGCTTCGCCGACATTATGCAACACCGCGGTGCGCGATACGAGTCTTAACGTTTAGCGGGTGACGCGCAGCGTCCCGCGGTCCGCCCGCCCCTCGAAAAGGGGCGGCTGCGCCGCACCCGCTAAACGGGGAGTGGAGAAGTTAAAACAGGTTCCCCTGCGTCTCGTCGCCGACGGTCGGCGGCGGCACGGGTAGGTCGAGCAGTTCCATCAGGGTGCGGCACGTCGCCGGGGCGTGGCCGGCGTAGCTGTTGCCGCAGTAGCCGAAGACTTCGCGGATGGGCCCATCGCCGCGGGTCAGCGGGCCGAGCTGATCGACCCACCACCGCAAGCGGGGCGTGGGGTCGACGAACTGCTCGGCGTTGCTGGGGAACTGGCCGTGGTTGCCCACCCAGCGGATGAACAGGAAGTCGCTGGTGACGACCACGGGCCGGGGCGCGTGGACCGCGCCGCCCTGCTGTGTGTCGGCCGGCGACACCCCCGCGACCGCCGGCGTCGGCTGGTCCGACCCGGCCCACGCCAGGCCGCGCTCTCGCATCAGCCGCACCGTCGCGTCCGACCACCACGAGTCGTGCCGCAGCTCGACCGCGTAGCGCCCCCGGAAAGAGGGCTCGTCTAACACGTCCAGCAGCCGCAACAGGTTGTCCCGTCGTTGGGACACGAAACTGGGTGGGAACTGCAACAGCACCACGCCCAGCTTCTCGCCGAGCTCGCGCATCGTATTCAGAAACGTCCGCATCAGCGCCAGCGTCGGCTCGGCCCCCACGAGCCCTTCGTGCGTCACGCCCCGCGGCGTCTTGACGCTGAACGTAAAACCTTCCGGGGTCGCCTCGGCCCAACGCCGCACCCGCTCCCGCGGCGGCACCGCGTGGAACGTCGTGTCGATCTCGACCGTGTCGAATCGCTCGGCGTAGAGCCGAAGCCGACGCTCGGGCCGGACCTTGGCGGGGTAGAACGGCCCGGTCCAGTCGTCGTACACGAAGCCGATGGTGCCGAGGCGGTACATACGCTTGTTTTTTCACGGGGGACGTGCGGTCAGCCGGCTCAGCGCACGATCCGTGCCCCGCCGCCGCCGGCGACGTGGAGCAGTTCCTTGAGGGTGATCTCGCTGGTGTCGCCGCGGGTGGTCTGCAGCAGCGCGCCGTGGGCGGTGCCGAGGTCGACGGCTTCCTGGGGGTCCTTGCCTTCGAGGAAGGCGTAGGTGAAGCCCGAGGCGAAGCCGTCGCCGCCGCCGACGCGGTCTTCGAGGACGAGCCGGTCGAACGTCGGGCCCTGGTAGAACGTGTCGGTCTCGGACCAGTAGAGGATCGCGGACCAGTTGTTCTCGCTGGCGGAGATCACCTCGCGGAGCGTGGTGGCGATGACCTTGAGGTTGGGGTAGTCCTGGGCGACGCGGCGGACCATGGCTTTGTAGTTTTCGATGGGCAGTTCTTTGAGGTTGTCGTCGGTGCCTTCGATCTCGTAGCCCAGGACTTTTTGGAAGTCTTCTTCGTTGCCGATCAGGCAGTCGATGTATTGGACCAGCGGCTTGGTGGTGGCGATGGCCTCTTCGGACGACCAGAGCTTGCCGCGGAAGTTGAGGTCGTAGGAGACGATCGTGCCGGCGTCGTTGGCGGCCTTGAGCGCCTCGGCGGCGACGGCGCGGGTGGACTCGGACAGGCACGTGAAGATCCCCCCGGAGTGCAGCCAGCGGACGCCCCGCTCGCCGAAGAGGTGGGCCCAATCGACGTCGCCCGGCTTCATTTTTGAGGTGGCGGAGTGGCCGCGGTCGTAGAGGGTGACGGCTCCGCGGGGTCCAACGCCAACCTCGGTGAAGTTCAGGCCCATGCGAGCGTCCCGGCCGACGCCGTCGTAGGGCAGCGTGACCGCGTGATCGAGGTCCATGCCGCCGGCGAGGGCGTGGTTGCGGACGATGGCTCCGATGGGGTTGTCGACCAGCCCGCCGACCCAGCCGGTGCGCAGGCCCAGGCGCGCGAGGGCGTAGGCGACGTTGAACTCGCCGCCGCCGACGTAGACGTCGAGCTTCCTGGCGAACTCGACCCGGCCGTGGCCTTCGGGGGACAGGCGGACCATACACTCGCCCAGCGAGACGAGGTCGAGTTCACAGGCGTCGGTGGGCTTGACAGACAGGGACATCACACGGCTCCATGAAGGGGGACAGGAAAGAAGCGGGCGGGCCCGGGCAAAGAGCCCACAGCCGCACGTCCCTCCTGGCACCCTTCCCCTGGAAGTGATGGATTTCCGGGGGCAGGGCCGACGACCTCCGTGCGGGGTCAAGCCGATAGTGTGGTCTTCATGCGGCTCAAGTCAAGGCGATGCGCCGTCATCCGTGGGGCCTTCGCCCAGCGACAGCTCGGTGTCCGCGGGCAGCGTCTGGACCGCGGTAGCTTGCCAGGGGTCGTCGGCATTCCACTCCACGACGAACGTCACTTCGACCTTGTCGCCGACCTGGAGTTCGCTGATGTCCAACCCACGGGCCACGGGGAACGGCATCGTCATGATGGGCATGCCCACCTCTTGGCCGTCCTGGTCTTTGAAGTCGGGGATCTCTTCGTGGCGGACCTGGAACTCGCTCGGCCCGCCGTCTCCGCGGGGCACCTGGGCCACCACGCCGCGGACGTGATACACCTCGGCGTCGGCCGACGGCGGGGCGGGGCCTTCCGAGGCGTCCGGGGCGGAGGGCCGCTCTGAACAACCCGTGGACAACACCGCCGCGGTGGCGAACACGAAAAACACAGGAAAAACCGGCAAACTCAAAGGGATTTGGGGCATCACGGGGGGCTCTCGGCGGGTGAAAAGTGTCATGTGACTTTAGCCGGCCGGCGGGCTTGACGGGGCGCGTGATTTCTGGTTGAATAGCTCCCCCGCGGCAAGATTCTGCCGGGCTCCCGAGCCCTGGCCCTCCGAAGCTCGCCCGGCCGGTTTGAACTCTTGCAAAAAGAGTGATCGACCGGCCTTGACAGATCGAAAGGCATCCGTATGATGCCCCGCCCTGTTAACCAGTGGCGGTCAACATCGCTGCCTCAAGCAGCCGCCGAGGCGGGCCCAAAGCCTTCCTTCGAGCATTGGATTCGGCAATAAAAACGGACTCCGGTCCACGTCGTCTCCCGGGTCTTTGACAAGTGAACAGTTGGGAAATCGCCGCGAGGATGTGCCCGCGAGCCACGACCGCCACAGGTCCGGCCCGCGGGATAAATCTCCAATCACGGCTCGGCCACTTCACACGGCCGAGTCGGGGACACATCCTTGTGGATCGGCGTCGGCCACTTCACAGGGCCGGCGCTTAAAGGATGTGAGTAACCCCAAATCCTCCGAGCCCTAGCCGACTCGGAGGCGGCCCGTGTGAACCCTTGAGGACGACACGGGCCGAACAGACCGCCTCGATGCTGCCGGAGGCCTGCTTGCAGGCCGATGGGGGGATCGAGGTAACAGGTCAACCCTTCATTGCAGACACCGCCGCGTCTTTGAGCGTGGCAGAGTCACCAATACACAATCGAAGAGTTTGATCCTGGCTCAGATCGAACGCTGGCGGCATGGCTAAAACATGCAAGTCGAACGCGAAAGCACCTTCGGGTGCAAGTAGAGTGGCGAAAGGGCGAGTAACGCGTTTCTAACGTCCCCCCGGGTCAGGGATAGCATCGGGAAACCGGTGGTAATACCTGATGACCCCGTAACGTCGTATGGCGAATCGGGCAAAGGCTTGCTGCCTGGGGATCGGGAAACGTCCTATCAGCTTGTTGGTGAGGTAACGGCTCACCAAGGCGAAGACGGGTAGCGGGTGTGAGAGCACGACCCGCCGCATCGGGACTGAGACACTGCCCGGACTCCTACGGGAGGCTGCAGTAACGAATATTCCGCAATGCGCGAAAGCGTGACGGAGCAATGCCGCGTGCAGGATGAAGCCCCTCGGGGTGTAAACTGCTGTCAGGGACTAGGAATTCATGACCAACCCCAAAGGAAGGACCGGCTAACTCTGTGCCAGCAGCCGCGGTAATACAGAGGGTCCAAGCGTTGATCGGAATCACTGGGCTTAAAGGGTTCGCAGGCGGCTCGGCAAGTATGTTGTGAAATCCCACGGCTCAACCGTGGAATTGCTTCGTAGACTGCCGAGCTTGAGCACGACAGGGGCCATCAGAACGATAGGTGGAGCGGTGAAATGCGTAGATATCTATCGGAATGCCAAAGGTGAAGACAGATGGCTGGGTCGTCGCTGACGCTCAGGAACGAAAGCATGGGTAGCGAACGGGATTAGATACCCCGGTAGTCCATGCCCTAAACGATGTGCACTAGTTCGAGGAGGTTTTGACGCCATCTCGGACGAAGCTAAAGTATTAAGTGCACC
>JBCBSA010000053.1:0-11419 GCA_039819425.1 Planctomycetota bacterium | reverse complement strand
CACCACGACCGCGGCCGGAGCGTCGGCGCAGCGTCCAAGGGCGCTTCCGGGGGGGCGTGTTCCGGCATCGTCTCCCCATCATAAAGACCCCCTTCCCGGGGCGGCAGCACTACAATTCGGGTCATGACGTCTGCCCCTCGACCCACGACCTCGACGCCGCCGCGTGCGGCCGACACGCCCCGCGGCTCCGAGAAGCCGGTGACCCTGCGGGATCTGCGGCGACGTGTGAAGGCCGGCGAGAAGTTCGCCATGCTCACCTGCTACGACGCGACCACGGCGCGTTGGCTCTTCCGGGGGGGGCTGGACGTGATGCTCGTGGGCGACACGGCCGGGAGCATGGTGCTGGGGTTCGACGACACGATCCACGCGCCGCTGGAGTTCATGCTGACGATCACCGCGGCGGTGAAACGCGGAGCGCCGTCGGCGTTCGTGATGGGCGACATGCCGTTCATGAGCTACCAGGCCGACGACGCCGAGGCGGTTCGCAACGCCGGACGATTCCTCACCGAGGGGATGGCCGACGCGGTGAAGCTCGAGGTCGACGAGCGGTACGTCGACCTGGTGGCGAAGATGGACCGGGCGTCGATCCCCGTGGTCGCGCACATCGGCTGGCGTCCGCAGCGTACGCCCCGCACCGGCGTCCCCGTCGTCGCCGGCCGGACCCCCGGAAATATCGAGAAGATGGTCGAGTTGGCGAAGCGGCTCGTGGACGCGGGGGCGGCGATGCTGCTGATCGAGCAGGCCACGGCCGAAGCCGCCCGGGCGGTGATCGAAGCCGCCCCCGACATCCCCGTGATCGGCTGCGGCGCCGGCCCGGACTGCCACGGCCACGTCGTCGTCCTCCACGACTGGCTCGGGATGACCGACTGGCAGCCCAGCTTCGCCCCCCCCGCCGCGCACGGCGGCAAGGCCCTCCAGGACATGGCCGAACGCTGGGTCGAGTTGGTCCAGTCCGGCAAGTACCTCGCCGACGGCGGACCGTACGCGATGCGGGAGTAGGCTTTGCCGCCAAGGACGCCAAGAGCGCCAAGGAAGACAAAAAGGCAAGAGATGAGGAAGTCAGGAAATGAGGAAACCAGAACTAAATCTGGGTTTGGTTCCTTGTTTCCTCTTTTCCTGCTTTCCTCAGAGATTCACAAAATTGTTGTTTGCCTCCCTTGGCGCTCTTGGCGTCCTTGGCGGCAAAAACGTCTTCCGAGGAACCCCCGGAGCTTCCCGGCGTATAGTTAAATGACTTCATCCATTGGAGATTTGTCTTGCCCATCCGCTGGTACGGCCCCTCGTTGATCCTGCTCGGCACCGTCGTGGCGGTGATGCTGTTGGGGCCGGGGATGGCGCGCAAGATCGTCTGGAGCCACACCGACGCCCAGATCACCCAGGTCCGCCAGGGGCTGACCGAGCAGCCCGGGCTGGCGTCGCTGTCGGCGGCGTTCAGCGAGGTGTCGCGGGTCGTCGAGCCCAGCGTCGTCCACGTCAAGACGCTCGGCCCCTCGCCGCGGTCGGGCGGCGGGTTCTTCAGCCGATTCGACCCGCTGACGCCCTTGGGCAACGGCTCGGGCTGGGTCTACGCCCACCAGCGCCGCCCCGACGCCGAGGTCGAGAACTACATCCTGACCAACCACCACGTCGTCGCCGACGCCGAGGAGGTCCGCGTGCGGTTCGCCGACGGCAGCGAGCACGTCGCGGCGGTGGTCGGGTCCGACCCGCTGACGGACGTGGCGGTGCTGCGGGTGAACGACCCGTTCCTGCACGCCGCGGCGGTCAGCCCCGAGCCCGTGCGTAAGGGGCAGATCGTCTTCGCCTTCGGCTCGCCGTTCCGCTTCGACTTCTCGGTCAGCCAGGGCATCGTCTCGGCCAGCGGGCGGCAGCTCGACCTCATGAACCGCGGCAAGTACGAGGACTTCATCCAGACCGACGCGGCGATCAACCCCGGCAACTCCGGCGGCCCGCTGACCGACATCTACGGCCAGGTCGTGGGCATGAACACCGCCATCGCCTCGTCACGCACCCAAAACCCCCGCGACCCGGGCGGTTTCATGGGCCTGGGCTTCGCGATCCCCGTCGAGATGGCGGTCGACGTGGCCACCCGGCTGATCGAAGAGGGCGAGGTGCGGCGTGGGTACCTGGGCGTCTACATCCGGGACCTGGGCCCGGCGATGGCGGCGTCGTTCGGGTTTGAACCGGGGACCGAGGGGGTGCTCGTGGAGCACGCGTTCGGCGGCGGCCCGGGCGCGGCGGCGGGGCTCGAGCCGGGCGACCTGGTCACCCACGTCGAGGGCCAATCGGTGGCCGACGTGGGCGACCTGCGGTACCGGGTGGCGGCGTTCTCGCCGGGGACGTCGGTCGAGTTGACGGTGCGGCGGGGGCAGGCGGTGCGCGGCGTGCGGGTCACGCTGGACGAGTTGGAGCCCGGCAACCCCGGGATCCGGGCGAGCCTCGTGCCGCCGCCGCTGCGGTTCACGCCGCGGCGGACGTTCCAGGTCCCGCTGCTGCGGGCGCTCGGGATCGAACGCTTGGCCGACTTCGACGCCGAGGACGCGGCCCGCGTGGGCCGACCCGAGCTGACGGGCGTCGTGGTGATCGACACCCGGCTCGGCTCGGTGGCCGACGCCCAGCGTGTCGAGCCCCAAGCCATCGTCACCCACCTCGACGGGGAGCCGATCGCCGACGGCGAGTCGCTCCGCCGGGCACTCGACGGCCGGCCGGCGAGCGACCCGGTCCGCCTGACCACGCGGTTCTGGGACGCCCGCCTCGGCGAGTACGTCACCCGCTTCGCCCTGCTCCAGCCCCGCGGCGGATGACGCGGAACTCAACCGCCAAGCGAGGGCTCGTTCTGATGTTGGGTACGGCACCAGCCCGCGTTTAGCGGGTGACACGCAGCGTCTCGGGGTTCGCCGCCACCCCCGAAAAGGGCCGCTCCACCGCACCCGCTAAAGGAGGAGGCGGGTTGGGTCTCTCAAGGCCGGGCCGATCGTCGTCGGCCGGTCTGCCACAGCAGCCACGGCGCCGCGACGGCCAGCACGCCCGGCTCGGGGACCACCACCGCCAGCAACGCCCCGGCGTCACCGATCACGTCGCCGGCCACCTCGTCGAAGCCCAACCCGAAGTAGAACGTGTCGTCGATCCGCTCGAACGAGCGGGCGAGGTTGTCGCTGTCGAAGCTGAGGATCTCTTCCCAGGCCGACTCGTCCACCGGGTCGGTCGTCGCGTAGACGTAGACGACGTAGCGGCCGTCGTCCCGGCGGGCGTTGGCCAGAGCGTAGAGCACGCCGCCGAACTCGATCACGTCTTCGCCGCGGGCGCCGGGGTCGGCGAAGCGGACCGAGACCGGGTCGGATTCGAGGCCGGCCTTGACGTAGAAGTCGAAGGTGTTGCGGTAGTAATCGCGACGCGTGCCGGAGAACGGTGAGTGCGTGTTCACGGCGTAGACCAGCGCGTCGTTGTACTCCACCGAGGTGCGGACGGTCAGGGCGACCTGCGTGCCGAGGTTAACCGGCACGTCTTCGCCGGTGTCCGGATCGGAAACCGTGGTCTGGAGCTCGGGGAACGCGTCGGCGCTGAGGTTGACGAGCTGGGAGTCGAACAGGCCCCGCCCGCTCGACGCGTCGCCGCCGTTGACCCCGGCGACGAACTCGCGGGTTGCGGGGTCGTACTCGAGGATGCCGGGGGCGAAGTCCGGGGTCGCCGGGGAATCGGGGAAGGCGTTGAGATTGATGGTGGTTGCGAAGACGCGGCCCCGGTAGGTGAAGGCCGAGAAGAACCAGTTGCTGAAGGCTTCGAGCGGGCCGATCCTGCCGGAGCCGGCGGCGTTGTTGACGGCGTCGATCAGGTCGTCGGCGGTGCGGACGGTGTCGACGGCGGGGGTGAACGTCTGGCCGTTGTCGAGGCTGACGGCCGCACCGGGGAGCCCGACCTGGGTGACCACGAGCGCGCCGTTCTCGTCGAAATCGAGCGTCGGGTCGGGCCGGCGGCTGTTGCCGACGAGGACGAGGGTGCCGTCGTCGAGCTCGGCCACGTCGCGGACGTGGGCGAGGTTGGGGCTGCCACCGAAGGACCGCCAGACGCCGTCGCTGCCCAGGCGGTCGAACTTGAGCCGATCGCCGGAGACCGGGTCGTGGTTGGGCACGACCAGTTCGCCGCCGAGGACGCGGAAGTTCTCGATGGCTTCGCTCTGGACCACGAGCTCGGGCGTGGCGCCGAACGCGCCGGCCGCGTGGTCGAAGGCCCACAGGTTGATCGGGCCGGGGTTGGTCGTGGTGTTCCCGCCGCCGAGGTAGACCTTGCCTTGGTGGGCCTGGAGGTCCCAGACGTTGCGGGCCCGACCGGACAGCGGGCCGAAGTCGGGTTGGTTGGCGTTGCGGGGGCCTCGACCCTGTGTGGCCACGGGGTTGCCGAGGTTGACCACGCGATCGGTGACATCTCCGACCCAGAGCACGCCGGCCTCACCGACCGGCGTCACCCATGTCAGGCCCAGCAGCCCGGCGAAAAGCTTCCAACGCCGACCCCGTGGACGTCTTTCCATGCTTCCGTCCTCCGATAAACGGCTCACGGCTTGCCGAGGCTTTGCCACCGCCTCCTGGGGAAACACCCTAGTTGATCGGCTCCAGAATCACAATACGCGGCCGGCCCGCGGGTCGCGGTGGGGCGAGCCGTGCGTGACACCCCGAGGCCGTACCGACCCGCGTCCGCTCCGCAGCGGTAAACTGCTTCGACGATGAGTTCCCCCCCCGACTCGCCCCCCGGCCCCTTGCTGTCGGTCCGAAACCTCAAGACCTACTTCCCGGTCAAGCGCGGCCTGCTTAAGTCGCACGTCGGCGACGTCCGGGCCGTGGACGACGTGTCGTTCGACATCGCGGCGAACGAGACGCTCGGGCTCGTCGGCGAGTCGGGCTGCGGCAAGTCCACCGTTGGCCGATCCATCCTCCGCCTGATCCCCGCCACGTCCGGCAGCGTCCACTTCGACGGCGAAGACGTCTTCGCCGCCCCGTCGGGCCGGATGAAACAGCTCCGCCGCGAGATGCAGATCATCTTCCAAGATCCGGTCGGCAGCCTGAACCCGCGCATGACCGTCGGCCGGATCGTCGGCGAACCGATGATCGTCCACCGCACCTGCCCCCGCGACGAGGTGCCCGACCGCGTCGCCGAGCTGCTCGTCAAAGTCGGCCTCGAAAAAGACCACGCCCGCCGCTACCCCCACGAGTTCTCCGGCGGCCAACGCCAACGCGTCGGCATCGCCCGGGCCCTGTCGCTGTCGCCGCGGTTCATCGTCTGCGACGAGCCCGTCTCCGCCCTCGACGTCTCCGTCCAGTCGCAGGTGCTGAACCTGCTCAACGACCTCCAGGACGAGTTCGGCCTGTCGTACCTGTTCATCGCCCACAACCTCGCGGTCGTCGAGCACTTCTGCGACCGCGTGGCCGTGATGTACCTCGGCCGGATCGTCGAGCTCGCCGACCGCGACACCCTCTACCGCAACCCCCGCCACCCCTACACCCGGGCCCTGCTCAGCGCCGCCCCCCAGCCCGACCCCGACACCGCCAAACGCCGGATCATGCTGCTCGGCGACGTGCCCTCGCCCATCCGCCTGTTCAAAGACGACGACGCCCCCCAGGGCATGACCCCCGAAGAACAGGCCGAGCTCGACGCCCAGCGTGAGCCCGGCGTCGAGTATGTCACCCGCCACGAGCTGCTGCACCGCCCCGACCTCGTCGAAGTCGACGGCGAACCCGGTCATTTCGTTTCGCCTTCGGAAAATCCCGGGGTCTCCGGGGCGCGGGCTTAGATCACCCCATCCCCACGTTGAGCGGGTGCGGCGGAGCCGCCCTTTCCGTGGGGCCGGCCGACCGCGGGACGCGACGTGTCACCCGCCGGACCCGAATCGGCGCGTTCCCGCCGCGGCGACCCGCACCGCTTATCACGCCAGCTCCAAAGCGTCCGCCACCCGAGGCAAGGCCTCGGCCACGGTGTCGTAGATCCGCTCGATCTGGCCGGCCGAGCAGTACTGGCTGGCGATCGTCTCGACGACCTGGGCCTCGGTCTCGGGGTTGAAGTAATAGAACGCTTCCTCGTCGTGCAGCCGGCTGAACAACAACAGCCGCGTGCCTTGCCCGTCGTGGTGGCGGTCGACCTTGACCTCGTAGCCGTTGCTCAAAATCGCTTGAAACACTTGTCGAGAGACAGATTGCATGATTGACCCTTGTGGAAATAAACCGCGGACGCTCCCACGCCCCCATCAACTCCAACCGACAACCCCGTGGCACCCAAAGACACCCACCGGCTGAAATTTCTTAATTAAGAAACGAAAATAATCCCCATCGGGGTATCCCGCAAGCTCTCCGTTCGATGATTCACGAAGATTTCGCAATATCAATCATAAGTATAGAAACGATAATATTTTCCACAAATACTGGTGTTGCCGGCGTTCGGCCCACGTCGAAACCGGCGTCCCGCGATCCGTGGAACACCCCACGCAGCCGGCCGGGCTTGCGGCTTCCACGCGACGTGCTATGTTGTGCGGTTCGCCCCGGCGGAACGTCCGCCCCGGCACCCGCTCACGGTCACGCCCCCGGAAATCGGCCTTGGAACAGGCCAACGCCCACCGGATGGCCCCCCTGGAGATCTTCGCCATGGTTCGTCTTCGTCTCAAGCGTTTCGGCCGCACCCACAAGCCGTTCTACCGCCTCAACGCCATCGACCAACGCTCGCCCCGCGACGGCAAGCCCATCGAGCAACTCGGGTTCTACGACCCGACCCATAAAGACGACGCGAAACAGGTCAGCCTCAACGAAGACCGCATCCGTTACTGGCTGGGCGTCGGCGCCCAGCCGTCCGATACCGTCCGCGACCTCCTGGTCAAGGCCGGCATCGTGGACAAAGCGACCGGTAAAGCCACCGCCGCCTCCGAATAATCGGCCCGGCCGGCGCGTAGTACCCATGACGTGACCCGCGCCGCCGCCGACCCACACCCCGCCCCCGCGACGCCCAAGCCCGTGTTCCCGCGGGCGCTGCCGCCGTATGTCCTGGCGGCGGCGTTCTTGCTGATGGTCGGCCTCGATCGGCTGCTGCCCCTAACCGAGTGGCTGCACATGCCCACGAAGATGTGGGGCTGGGCCCCGGTCCTCGCCGGCACGGGCCTCTGCGTCGCCGCCGCGGCCCAGCTCCGCCGCCACCGCACCACCATCCTCCCGTTCCGCACCAGCGACGCCCTGATCACCACCGGCGTCTTCCGCCGCAGCCGCAACCCGATCTACCTCGGCATGTTGCTCACCCTCGTCGGCACCGCCGTCATCGCCGGGTCCGCTTCGGTCTGGATCGTCCCGCCGCTCTTCGCCATCGTCATCACCCGACGGTTCATCGCGGCCGAGGAAGCCATGCTCGCCGACCGCTTCGGCGACGCCTACCACGCCTACCGCCGCCGCGTCCGCCGCTGGGTATGACCACCGTTTAAAAATTACGGATGCCGGTTCGAATGCTTCCCCCCGGGGGGCAGGCACCTCAGTGCCCTTGATCTATGATCCCGGTTATCCCATGCGTATCGACGTCCTAACCCTGTTCCCCGAGATGTTCGACGGCGTGCTGGGGTCGAGCATCCTCGCCCGAGCGTCCCGTGACGTCCCCGACCCCGCCGCCCCCGACGACCCCAGCCGTGTCCGCCCCGCCGTGGCGAGCTACCACGTCCACCAGCTCCGCGACTGGTCCGACGACCCCAAACACGCCCGCGTCGACAGCCCCCCCTACGGCGGCGGCCCCGGCATGGTGCTGCGCTGCGAGCCCGTCTGGTCGGCCGTCCGCGGCATCGCCGCGATGGACCCGACGCCGCCGCGCCGCGTGCTGCTGACGCCCAAGGGGCGGCCGCTGACCCAGGCGCTGTGCGAAGAACTCGCCCAAGAACAACGGCTACTGCTCGTCGCCGGCCACTACGAGGGCCTCGACCAACGCGTTGTCGATCGCCTGCGCGAAGACGACAACACTTCCGGGGATGGCGGCCTCTTGGAAGTCAGCGTCGGCGACTACGTGCTCTCCGGCGGCGAACTCCCGGCCATGACCCTCATCGACGCCGTGGTCCGCCTCCTCCCGGGGGCCCTGGGCCACGCCGAGTCCGCCCACCGCGACAGCTTCTCCCCCGGCGTCGCCCGCCGCCTCGATCACCCCCACTACACCCGCCCCCCCGACTGGCAAGGACACCCCGTCCCCGACGTCTTGCTCTCGGGCGACCACGCCGCCATCGACGCCTGGCGCGACGAACAGTCCCGCCGACTCACCGCCGAGCGCCGGCCCGACTTGCTATCGACCGGCAGCGATCCATCTGCCAGCACGGCCCCCCTCATCGTCATCCGCGACACCGGCCTCCCCCCCCCCAAGGCCGAGCTCGACCCACTCCTCGCCGTCCACGCCGCCGCCTTCCCCACCGACGCCGAGGCCCAACTCGTCCGCCGCCTTTTCGCCGGCCACGACGTCCTGTTCTCCGTCGCCGCCGACCGCGACGACCAACTCGTCGGCCACGTCCTCGTCTCCGCCATGACCCACGAACACGGCGGCTCGGTCCGCGGCCTCGCCGCCCTCGCCCCCCTCGCCGTCCACCCCGACCACCAACGCCGCGGCGTCGGCACCGCCCTCGCCCGGGAAGCCGTCCGCCAGGCCCGCGAGCACCGCCTCGCCGCCCTCTTCGTCCTCGGCGATCCCGACTTCTACCGCCCCCTCGGCTTCCGGCCCGCCGCCGACCACGGCTACACGCCCCCCGAATCCGTCCCCCCCGAGCACCACCACGCCTTCCAGGTCCTCCCCTTCCCCCACCGCCGCCCCGTGCCTCCCGGCCGCGTCCGCTTCGCCGGGCCCTTCGACGACCTCGACAATTGAGCCCGGCCCTGCTACTCTGTGCGGCTCGCCGCGACCGGCGATACCGCTCAATCTGCACGCACCCCCAACCCCAGGACCCGCCATGAGCGACGCCCTGATCGCCGCCGTCCAACAGTCCCAGCTCAAGACCGACCTCCCGGTCGTCTACGTCGGCGACACCGTCGACGTCCACGTCCGCATCATCGAGGGCTCCAAGGAACGCATCCAGGTGTTCCAGGGCGTCGTCATCAAGCAGCAGAACGGCGGCCTCGAGCAGACCATGACCGTCCGCCGTATCGTCGCCAACGAGGGCGTCGAGCGCACCTTCCCCCTGCACTCCCCGCGCATCGCCAAGATCGACATCGTCCGCCGCGGCGACGCCCGCCGGTCCAAGCTCTACTACCTGCGTGACCGCGTCGGCAAGAAACGCCGCCTCCGCGACCGCCGCCGCGGCCTCGCCATGGTCGCCGCCCAGGAAAAAGCCGCCCAAGAAACCGCCGGGGCGTGACGAGCACCCCGTTTGTGATCGAACCCACCAGACCTCGTCGCTTCCCGCGGCGAGGTTTTTTTGCCGCCAAGGACGCCAAGAGCGCCAAGGAAGGCAAAAAACCGCTTAGGAAAACATGAAAAGAGGAAACAAGGAAATGAATCCGTGTTTGATTCCTAACTTCCTCCCTTCCTGAGTTCCTCATTTTGGGCTGTTTGCCTTGATGCCTTCCTTGGCGCTCTTGGCGTCCTTGGCGGCAAAAACAACTGATACCATCTAACGCCCCATGCCCGACGCCGCCTCCACCAAGTCCACCGCCCAGCTCCTCGGCGACCGCCGCCAAAAACTCAAGCGGCTCCGCGACGAGTTCGGCCTCGACCCCTACGGCCACCGCCTCGACGACCTCCTCCCCCTCGCCGACGCCCGGGCCCGCTACGACGAGGCCGCCGACGCTGCTCATCAGGCCGATGAAACGGTCGATGACCGCCCCGCCGTCGCCGTCGCCGGCCGCGTGATGCAGCACCGCGTCATGGGCAACCTCATCTTCCTCTCCCTCCGCGACCCCACCGGCGACCTCCAAGTCGCCGTCTCCAAAAAAGCCGTCGGCCAACCCTGGTTCGGCCTCGCCAAGATGACCGACTACGGCGACCTCGTCGCCGCCCGCGGCCGACTCGGCAAAACCAAAACCGGCGAGATCACAATCTGGGTAGAAGCCGACGGCGGAGACTCGGCCCCTTACGCCATCACGACCAAGTCGCTCGCCTTACCCCCCGGCAAGCACCACGGCCTCACCGACCCCGAAACCCGCTACCGCAAACGCTACGTCGACCTCTACGCCAACCCCGAGGTCATGCAGACGATGCAGCTGCGCATCCGCATCATCGACGAGATCCGCGACTACCTCCGCAACCGGGGGTTCATGGAAGTCGAAACCCCGATGCTCCAATCGGTCCACGGTGGCGCCGCCGCCCGCCCCTTCCGCACCCACCACAACGCCCTGGATCTACCCCTCACCCTCCGCATCGCCCCCGAGCTCTACCTCAAGCGCCTCCTCGTCGGCGGGATGCCCAAGGTCTTCGAGATCAACCGCAACTTCCGCAACGAAGGCGTCAGCCCCCGCCACAACCCCGAGTTCACCATGCTCGAGGCCTACCAGGCCTACGGCGACTGGCAGACCATGGCCGACCTCGTCGAAGACATGGTCTGCACCGTGGCGGAGAAGCTATTCGGCACGCTGGTGTTGAACCACGAAGACGCGAAGGGCACGAAGAAAACCATCGATCTCACCCGCCCGTGGCGACGGGTGTCAATGGTTGATCTTGTTGAGGAAGCAACCGGCTGGCGATTTGAAAAGACGAAGATCGAAGAAAGCTCATCAGATTTAATACACGCATTTCACGAACTCTTCATTGAAGATGTGCAAAAAGATGAAGATGAAGTACGTCACCTTATGACTGTATTCATCAACAAATTTAAACCCCATTATTCTGATGACGAAAAGACAAAAGCAATCGAAAATCTGGTCAAAAATTACACCCAGGTATATTGCAAGAGAAAATTGAGCGAACTCGGTCACTTATCGCCCGCCGAACAACTGGTCGAAGTCTATGAAAAACTCATCGAGCCAACGCTAGTCGATCCCTGCTTCGTCACGCGTGTCCCCAGTGTCATCATCCCATTGGCCAAGAAATGTACGGACGACGACTACTTCGCCGACGTCTACGAGCTGGCGATCAACGGCGTCGAGATCAGCCCCGGCTACACGGAACTGAATGATCCGGAGGTGCAAGAGGCTAATTTCCGGGGGCAGGTGGGAGACGACGAAGAAAAGCAGCAGATCGACGAAGACTTCCTCGAAGCCCTGCGTGTCGGCATGCCGCCGGCCGGGGGGATGGGGCTCGGCATCGATCGGCTCGTCATGATGCTCACCGGGGCCGAGTCGATCCGCGACGTGATCCTGTTCCCGCTGATGCGGCCGCAGGAGGATTGAACCGCGAAGGCGCGGAGGACGCGAAGCAAAGCAAGCCATTTTTGGTTCATACCGCAACCCGGATGAACAGATCAGCGAGTCCTGCCGTCTTGATAAGGGAGACTGACTTG
>JBCBSA010000052.1:0-11440 GCA_039819425.1 Planctomycetota bacterium | reverse complement strand
CCCCGTGCCCGGCCCCGTCGCCACCCGCGCCCGGTGAAACGTCGGGTCCAGGTACGGACACAACAAAAACCCCGCCGTGTACCCCGGCAACACGATCCACAGGTCCACCGCCCCCAGCCGTGAAGCAAACGTGTCCGCTCCCACGTCCAGCCACGCCCCCTCCAGCCGACCCGCCCGCGAAAATACCCCCCACGACAAAACCGCTACCCCCACCGCTACCCCTGGAAGCCATACGCCCAGTCGATGACGCCAGCCCGCGTCCAAAACCATCCACGGCAGCACGCACAACAGAGCGAGCCACACCCCCCCGAACAACCAACACACCACGTACACCTGATACACGATCGTCACCGCCGCGAACCACGACAGCGCCTTGCTGTGCCGCTCGGCCACCCGCCGCGCGGCCTCCGGGGTGCCCAGCACGAACCCCATCGCCGCCGCCCCCACCACGTTCGGCACCGCAAACACCCACCACCCCGCCACCCCCAGGTCCCGCACCAGCATCACCGGCAGCAGCATCCCGATGACCCACGTCCACGAACACCCCAGGAAACACGCCCACAGCAGCGCCGGCCCCAAGCCGTGTCTCACGGCGGGAGATCGATCCACGTCTTGGTTGAGAGCAGACGACGGCACCGAGAAAGTTTAACGCCCAAAGCAACGCCCACCGGCGGGGTCAACCCGGTAAGGCGGACCGTCAAACCAAACGCCGCCACGGTCATTCAAGATTTATTGGCCGCCGCCCGCTCGGCCAGCTTCGCCTTGCGGGCTCGGTACTTGGCCTTGGGCGTCACGTGGAACGTCGCGACGCAGTGGCCGACGCGGCGTTCCTTCTCGTCTTTTTTGACCACCGCCTGGAGGATGGTCATGTCGACGGTGACGTTGAACTCGTCGCCGGTGTCAACGAGTGGGCCCATGTCCTCGCGGGGGATCACGCGGTAGATCGCCGGGCCGACGCACGGCCGGCGGAACGTGTACTCGAGGTGCTTACACACGACGGTGTAGCCGTTGCCCGCCCGCTGGAAGATGTACATGCCCCCGGCGACCTCGCTGTTGGCCAGGAGCGCGGCACCGGCCATCGCGTTGTACCAGTTCTTGTTGAACCGGCTGAAGGGCACGACGCACTCGAACGGGCCGTCGGTCTGCGTGTTCGCCTTGGCGTGGCGGAACTTGATGCCCGAGCGGTAGGCCACCGGCAGGAACAGGTACGAGCACAGCCGGTGCCAGAAGTTGTTGCGGGTCGACAGGTCGGAGAACTTGTTCTCGCCCCAGATGATGAACCGGCCCCAGAGGCTGGCCTTGGGCTCCTCGAACACGGGCTTGGCCGGCGAATCTCGCGGTGGCGAGGTCTTATCTTCCGCGAGCCCTTCCGGAGGCGGGGGCGGGTCGGGCGCAGACGCCGGGTCGATCACGGCTTCGTCGGTCGGGGGGCTGGACGTGTGGGTCATACTCATGGCCGATTTCTCATCATACGCCCCCGATTCCGCGGAGGGGCACACAACAAGCCTGTTGAGCAAGATAAGGCAGCCCCGGTGTTATCGGCTTCGGCCGGCCGTAAAATCGGTGCAAACCGCGGGGCGCGGGTTTACTGAAGGTTAACCGGCATCACGACGTACAAAAAGTTCGGCCCCGTCCGCAGCACGCCGGGCTTGTTCGGCCCCTTCAGTTCCAGGTGCACCTGGCTCTCGTCTACCACCTTCAACGCGTCGAGCAGGTACGCGGGGTTGAAGCCGATCTCGACCGGCTCCCCGCTGTACTCGGGCATCTCGACGTGGACCTCCGCCTCCCCCATCTCCGGCGCCCGGCTCGACAGCGTCAAACCCTCGGGCGCAAACGCCATCCGCACACCCTTCGACTCTTCGTTCGTGAGCAGGGCGGCCCGACGCACGGCCGAGACGAACAGGTCGGTGGCCAGCGACGCCTTCTTGTCGCCGTCCTTGGGGATCACGTCGGCGTAGGGCGGGAAGTTGCCCTCGACCAGGTTCGACACCAGCACCGCGTCGTCGGTCTTGAACGCGATCTGGTTGTCCGCGATCCGCACCGACACGGTCTGCTCCGCGTCGTCGAACAGCCGCAGCAGCAGGTTCAACGCCTTGGTCGGCACGATCGCCGAGCGGGTGTCTTCGCCGCCGGAGTCCGCCGCCTTGCAGGTCCCGCGGGCCAGGGCGAGCCGGTGGCCGTCGGTGGCGACGACGGCGAGCTTGTTGCCCGTCCGTTCGACCAGCACGCCGTTGATGGCGTAGCGCGAGTTCTCCCGGGCCGTGGCGAAGAGGGTCTGGGCGATCAGGCGGTGCAGGTCGCCGGCGTTGAGGGTGAAGTCGGGGTCGCCGTCGAAGGCGGTCGTGGCGGGGAAGTCGGCGGGGGGGTGGCCGAAGATCTTGAACTTCGAGTCCTGCCCCGTGATGTGGGCCACGTCCTGCTCGGTCGACAGCGTCAGCGTCGGGTCGATCGACTCGCGGACGATCTGCTGCAGCTTGTCGGCCGGGATCAGCGCCGACCCCGGCTCGGCCACCTCGACCCGCGGCGTCGACAGCCGCACCGATACCTCGGTGTCCGTCGCTTCGAGGACCAGCCCCTCCGCCTCGCCTCCAGAGGACGGGTCCCCGGCGGTCAGCTTGACGCAGGTGAGCACCGGCTTGGGCGTCCGGGCGACCACCACGCCGCCGACCAGCCCCAGCGACTCCACCAACGCGCCGCGGTCACAGATCACTTTCATCGTTCAGTTCGCCTTCGTTTAAGGGTTGCGAGCCGCCTAAATTACCCCTCACGACCCGCCGCGCCAAACCGACGGGACCGCCCCGGGCCCGTCCGCCGCCCGATCCCGCCGGTTTGCGTCCTCGGCGGATCGGACTACACTGTTCGGCTCGACATAAATGCCCTGGAGCTCCCCCGTGTCCAATTCCAACCGCATGAAGGGCCACAAAGGCCTCGCCAAGCGCGCCAAAGTCACCGCCCGCGGCAAGGTCAAGTTCGCCCGCCCCGGCAAGAACCACATCAACAGCCACATGGACGGAGCCACCCTCCGCGCCAAGCGCAACAAGCTCGTCGCCAAGAAGGGCGACCGCAAGCTGCTCGAAGGCCTGCTCCACCACCGGATCACGCCCAAGGACTGAACCCCGCCCCCATCCCCCCGCCTGTTCTGCAAGCCGGGCCCCAAGCCGTGGCAGACCGTATCTGACCACGCCCCGCCGCTCGCGAAAAAAAGGAGACGTCCGATGCCACGTGCACGGAAAGGCGCCGCCCGGCGTCAAGCAAAGAATCGTTGGTTCAAGAAAGCCAAGGGCAACCGCGGCGCCCGCCGGACGCAGTGGCGTCGTGTGCAGGAAGCCGTCGTCCGCGCCGGCGTGTACCAGTACGAGCACCGCCGGCTGGTCAAGCGCGACTACCGCCGGCTGTGGATCACTCGTATCAGCGCCGCCTGCAAGCAGCGCGGCCTGAACTACAGCCGGTTCATAGCTGGGCTCAAAGCCGCCAACATCGCCCTCAACCGCAAGATGCTCAGCGAGATCGCCATCCACGACCCCGCCGCGTTCGACGCGCTGATCGACCGGGCGAAGCAGGCCGCCGAACAGACCGCGAAAGCGGCGTGATCGATCTGCGCTGACGGTCAACGGCCATCCGACCTGCGGCTCACCCCCGCGGGTTTTTTCTTGGGTCGGGGTCGTGCGCCGCAACGCCGGGACTTTCGATGATCGACCCCGCTGATGTTCCGCTCGACGGCCCGTTCGAGGGCATCCCCGAAGACCGCGAACGGCTGACCGTCGCCGAGGGCACGCAGCTGATCGGGCGGTTCCTCTGGGTCTTGACCGGTCGCTCGTTGGGCCGGTTGGTCATGATCTTTGTCCTGGTGTTCGTGGGATCGTTTCTCCCGGCCGTGCTGCTGGTCCTTGCGCTCACCGCCGCCGGCCAGGTCTACACCCGCGGCGTGCTGCTGATCCTGGCGGTCCTCTGCGTGGTCCCGCTCTCGGCGGTCGCCGGATTCAACTTCGTCGCCTACCGCGGGCTCCGCGACATCGTTGAAAAACTCGCCTTCGGGCGGAAGATCGGTGCGGGTGTTATCGCTTCTATCGAGCCTTTCGATCGCCAGCGCATCCCGCTCGACGACTTCACCGACCGGATGCGGTCTTACTTCGGCCAGACGCGGCGACAAGTGCCAAAGCCCGACGGACGCCTCAAACGGGCCGCCTTCTTTGTGCTGAATGCCGCGCTTTTTTTCGCCGCCCGCTTTACGCTGAACCGGATCTCCAGAGACTGCGTGGTCGACGGCGAAGTCGACCTCGATCGGTTTGCGGTTGGGGTCGGCGAGCGAGCCGACGGCGTGCTCATCGCTTATTTCAAGCGGCTGCTGTGGGACCTGACCCGGGTCGTGTTGGTCGTCGCGGCCCTCGTCCTCTGGTTCTTCATCGTGGTGGTGACGCAGCTGGTTAAGCTCATCCCCTGAGGCTGACCGATGGTTTCTGTTGGAACCCGACGCACCCCAAGCCATCCGCGAGTCACTTCATGCCCGACCGAGAAGCCCAAGACAACGCCCTGTCCCGTGAGAGCTGGCGGCTGTTCCGCATCCTCGCCGAGTTCGTCGACGGCTTCGAGGTGATGGCCGACATCTGCCCGGCCGTCAGCGTGTTCGGCTCGGCCCGCACGAAGCCCGACGACCCGTACTACCAGCAGGCCGTCGAGTGCGGGCGACGCATCGTCGAGAGCGACCTCGCCGTCATCACCGGCGGCGGGCCCGGCATCATGGAGGCCGCCAACAAGGGCGCCTTCGAGTCCGGCGTCGAGGGTGCAAAATCCATCGGCCTCAACATCGACCTGCCCTTCGAGCAGAAGCCCAACCGCTACCAGACCCACGAGCTCACCTTCCGCTACTTCTTTATCCGCAAGGTGATGTTCGTGAAGTACGCCTCCGGCTTCATCATCTTTCCGGGCGGCTTCGGCACGATGGACGAGCTGTTCGAATCGCTCACCCTCATCCAGACCGAGAAGATCCAGTCCTTCCCCGTCGCCCTCATCGGCCGGGACTATTGGGGCGGGCTCATCGACTGGATCAAGGGCACCATGCTTGAGCAGCACCAGACCATCAGCCCCGGCGACCTCGACTTGCTGCGCGTCACCGACTCGCTCGACGAAGCGATGGAGCACGTCGTCGGCTCGTTCGACCGCCAACGCTGGAAGTCCCAGGTCCGCCCGACGATCCCGGGCCCCCGCCTCAGCTCGATGATCAACGGCGACGACTGATCAATACAGCCTCGCCAGCCTCGCCCCGGGGTAGTAGAAATCCAGGATCGCCGTGTACCCGTGGCCCGCGCGGGCCATCGCCATGGCGCCCCACTGCGATAGCCCGACGCCGTGGCCGTGGCCGCGGCCGCCGGTGAAGCGGACCGCGGCACCCGATACCGCGATGTCGACGTCGCTCGACAGCAGGCGGGTGGGTTTTTCCAGCGGGATCGTGCCGTCGGCGGTGTGGTTGCAGGCGTTGCGGAACGACTCGGCGTCGATGCGGAACGTGCGGCCGGCGGTGTCGGTCAATCGGTAGACGGCGGGCCGGCCGACGCGGTTGCGGCCGGCGACCTCGACGCGGGCCAGCGTGCCGAGGCCGGCGACGGGGTGGCTGCGCCGCTGGCCCCAACCGGCGATGCGCCGGGACAGCGTGGCGGTCGGGCGCTCGACCGGGCCCCAGCGGTAGGTCGGGCTCTGCCGATCCCACGACCCGTGCTCGCGGGCCCGCAGCGGGGCGAGTTCTTCGACGCGGTTCGGGAACGCCAGCGTCGCGTCCTGCCCCCGCCCGCCGGCGCTCGACGAGAAGAACGCCGGCACCACCCGCCCCCGGAAGGCCAACGCCTGCCCGCGGGTCTCCGCTACGGCTCGCAGCGCCCTCGTGTCCGTCGCCTTGCCGCCGTACACCTGGCTGGCGGTAGTCGACTCGAGGTCGTAATGCCGGCTCGGGGCGATCGTGCGTTCCCACAACGCGTAGGACCGCGCCGCCACCGCCTGGGCCTTGAACGTTTCCAGCGGCCAGCCGCCGTACAGCTCCCGTTCGATCACCCCCGGAAGGTAGGTCTCCAGCGGCACGTGGTTGACCACGTCGAACGTGCCGGTCTCGACGCCGTCGCCCCCGGTGCCCCCGGAACGCGGCGTCAGCGCGAGCGTGGCGGGGTAGGTGTTCTCGCCCAGCGTCATCGGCCCACCGCCTTCGGCCGTCAGCCGCAGCGTCCCCACCGGCCAGCGCACCCCCCGGCCCGCCGGGTCGCGGATCACCCACGCCCCGGCGTCACGCCTCAGCGTCAGCGGCGCGGCGTAGCGGTACGCCCGGCCCACGTCGCCTCGCAGCCGCAACGCCCCCTCCGCCTCGACCGTGACTTGATCGACCCCGCGTCGCACCCGCACCCGGATCGGCGGCTCGGTGGCGATTTCGGTCAGGCGCGGTCCCGGGTAGGGCCCGCCGGGAAACAGGGCGGCGAACTCGCTCGTCGATCTCAACGGGGTGGTGGTCGTCGTCTCCGGAGTCGTGGACACACGGTCGCTGGCCGGGGCATTACCCGAGCCGCAACCCCCGGCCGCCAGCAGACCCGCCATCAGCCATGACCATGCGCTCCGTCGCATACCCACAGTGTCGCACGTCGACACGTCTGATTCAATCGAACCGTTGCCTGAGCCGCGTTATGATCTAGCCATGCTTACCGCACGGATGCGACAGCGCTGGGAACCCATTTCAATCACAAGCGACGATCCCTCCCACGACCCGACTCGACCAACCCTTTCCACAACGGAATCGCTGCTCGACCGCTTGCTGTCGCTGCGCGGCGTGATCGACGCCGAGGCGGCGGACCGGTTCCTCCGGCCGCGACTGACCCACCTCGGCGACCCCGCCGCACTGCCCGGCTGCGTCGCCGCGGCCGACCGCCTCGCCGCGGCGGTGCGTGACGGGCAACCGATCGTGATCTACGGCGACTACGACGTCGACGGCGTCACCGCCACCGCCATCCTCTGGCACACCCTCCGTCGCCTCGGTCACGTCGAGGTCACGTCCTACGTCCCCCACCGCCTCGAAGAGGGTTACGGCCTCAACGCCGAGGCGATCCGTCAGTTCGCCCCCGGAAGTACCCCCGGAAACAAACCGCTCGTCGTCACCGTCGACTGCGGCATCACCGCCGTTGAGCCCGCGGCCGTGGCTAAGTCGCTGGGCATCGATCTCATCATCACCGACCACCACGAGTTCGACTCTGGCGATCTGCCCGAAGCCGTCGCACTCGTGCACCCGGGGCTGGGGGATGACTCCGAGCCCTCGCCGCTCTGCGGCGCCGGCGTCGCCTTCAAGCTCGCCTGGCAGACCGCCCGCACCGTGCTCGGCACGGACCGCCTGCCCGCCGAGTTGCAGACGCTGATGTGCGACCTGCTGTCGTTCGCGGCGCTGGGCACCGTGGCCGACGTCGTCCCCCTCGTCGGCGAAAACCGCGTCATTACGACGCACGGGCTCTCACGCATCAAGCACACGCCGTTCGAAGGGCTCAACGCGTTGATCGACGCCGCCGAGCTGCGCGGCGAGAAGGTCGACGCGGTCCACGTCGGGTTCGTGCTCGGCCCTCGGCTCAACGCCTGCGGCCGGATGGGGCACGCCCGCCAGGCCGTGAAGCTACTCACCGACGCGACGCCCGCCGAGGCCGCCGAACTCGCCGACTTCCTGACGAAAGAGAACGACCGCCGCCGCGCGACCGAGCGCCACATCTTCGACGAAGCCAACGCCCTGGTCGAAGAGCGCAACGACGCCGACGAAGACCGCCGCGCCCTCGTCGTCTACGGTCCGGACTGGCACCCCGGCGTCGTGGGCATCGTCGCCTCTCGGCTGACCGAAACCTATCACCGCCCGGCCGTCGTCCTCGGTCGGGACCCGACGACCGGTCTGGCCAAGGGTTCGGCCCGCAGCGTCGAAGGCGTCGACCTCCACGCCGCGATCAGTTCCTGTGCCCACCACTGCACGACCTTCGGCGGCCACGCGATGGCGGCCGGGCTGTCGTTGCCCCCCGAAGCGATCGACGCGTTCCGTGAGGAGTTGATCGAAGCGGTCAACGCGGTGCTGCCGGCCGAAGATTTGTCGCCGGTCGTGCGTTACGACGCCGAGGTCGGGCTGGTCGAGTGCAACGTCGAGGTGTTCGGTCAGCTCGAACGGCTCGCGCCGTTCGGCCGGTCCAACCCTCGGCCGCGGCTGCGGCTCAACGGCCTGCGGACGGCGCGCCCCGCGCAGCGTATGGGCAACGAGGGCAAGCACCTGTCGGTCTCGCTGCGCGACGAGGAGGGGCTGGCGATCCGGGCCGTGGGCTTCGGGCTGGGTGACTTGGCCGACGACTTGCCGGGCGGGGTGTGCGTGGACGTGGTGGCTACGCCGAAGACGAACACGTGGCGTGGCGTGACGTCGCCGGAGCTGCACCTGTCCGCATTGCGTTTGGTCTAAAAGATTACCGGGCCCATATCAGGAAAACTCTTATGTCGACTCAAGTCCATCCCCCAGGAAATCGGCAATAAGACGGGGGTCCATACCTGAGGTTTGGTATGGGCGACATGATTCGAACGACATCGAAGACGGCGGGCTGGTTCACCGGGCACGGATTTGCCCGTTTTTTTTCGTTGGGCGGCGCGTCCGCGGTGGTGGGGTTGTTCGTGGTCGGCTTGGTGACGTGGGCGTTCGTGACCGGGCCCGGGCCGTGGTCGGGGGGTGGGGCAGACGCGGCGGGGTCCGCGACGGCCGGTCCGGGCTTGATGTGCGGTTCTCCCGAGGCGGCGGCCTGGCTGGCGGGGAGCGGAGCAGACAGGGAGCGGGCGGAGGCGGTCGGTACGCGTTCGCACGCCGACTTTTTCACCAACGGCGGCCGCTACATGCAGCGGATCCACTGCATGCCCGGCGCGGACGGTCGGCCCGATTGAGCGTGGATCGGCCTATTGGTCGCGCTGAACGCGGGGGTCGTGGCGGCGCACGTCAAGATCTATTGATTCTGGTTCCGCTCGTATCTGTCCGAGGAGCGCCGCGACCGCAACCACAAGCTGATGGACCTGGCCCAGGTCTTCCTGTGGTGCGCGGTGTGCGGCTACGTGGCGGGGATCGTGATGTTCGTCTGGCCGGCGTATCGGCTCCTGGCGGTCTGCCTGGTGGTGCTGAACCTGTGGTCGTGGCGGTTCGCGATGAACCTGAAGATGTTCAGGGTTTCGATGTCGGCCCAGCGTTACCGCCGGCTGGCGTTCGCGGACTCGCTGACGGGCCTGCCCAACCGGGCGACGGCACGCGATTCGATCGATCGGCTCCTGACGCAGATGCGCGACGCGGGGGAGCGGGCCCGCGGCTTCTCGTTGCTGTTCCTTGACCTGGACCGGTTCAAGCGGATCAACGACTCGCTGGGCCACGAAGCGGGCGACGAGCTGTTGCGTCAGGTCAGCCAGCGGCTGCGGGACCAGACGCGCCAGGGCGACGTGATCTCGGAGGCGGGGGAGCTGGGGTCGATGGCGGCGCGGCTGGGCGGCGACGAGTTCGTGGTCCTGCTGTCCCGGGCCGACACCGCCGAGCGGGCGACGCTGGTGGCCGACCGGCTGCTCGGGGCGGTGAGCGAGCCGTACGTGGTCGCCGGCTAGGAGGTGCGGGTGACCCCCAGCGTCGGGCTGGCGTTGGCCGACGGCGAGACCGCCGACGCCGAGCAGCTGCTGCGTGAAGCGGACACGGCGATGTACGAGGCGAAGCAGTCCGGCAAGGCGTGCGTGCGGGTGTTCGACGCGGCGATGCAGCGGCGGGCGGCCGAGCGGCTGCGGCTCGAAGAAGACCTGCGGCGGGCGATCGAGCGCGACGAGCTGACGATCCAGTACCAACCAATCGTCGACCTGGAAGGCGGGACGGTCCACGCCTTCGAGGCTCTGTGCCGGTGGGAGCACGCCGAGCTGGGCCCGATCGGGCCGGACCGGTTCATCCCGATCGCCGAGGACACGGGGCAGATCGTCGCGTTGGGCGAGCGGGTGTTGGTGTCGGCGGCGCGGTGGCTGGCGCGGTGGCGTCGAGCCCGGCCCGAGGAGCCGGGGGTCCGGGTGCAGGTCAACCTGTTGCGGCACCAGCTGGCGGCGGACGGGCTGGCCGAGTGGATCGCTGGGCTGGTGCGCGGCGAGGGGATCGAGCCCGCGGATGTGGTGCTCGAGACGACCGAGATCGCTTACGTCGAGGACGAAGACACGCTGATCCGGACGCTCGAATCGCTTCACGGAGCGGGGTTCGTGCTGTCGCTCGACGACTTCGGGGCGGGCTATTCGACGCTGAGCAACCTCAAGCGTTTCCCCGTCGATCAGGTCAAGATCGATCGCTCGTTCTTCTCGGGCGCCCACGAACAACGGGACGTGCTGGCGTTGACCCGCGAGATCGTGACGCTGGCGGGGAACCGGGGTTTCGACGCCGTCGCCGAGGGGCTGGAGTCGGCCGAACAGGTCACCGTGTTGCGGGTGGTCGGTTGCCGCTACGCACAGGGTTTCGTCTTCGCCCGGCCGATGGGCGGCGACGCGGCGCTGGACTGGCGCTGGGACGAAGCCCGGCTGGGTCTGGCGGCCTGACGACGCGGCGGAGTTCGTGGGCTCAACGCTTCGGCGGTCGGAGGGTGTAGAGGCGGCCGTCGAAGGAGCAGACGTAGAGTTCGCCGCGGCGGTCGAGGCCGAAGGACACGGGCTGGGGGACGCTGGCGAAGTGCAGGTGTTCGCGGACGCGGCCCGAGTCGAGGCGGAGGAGGAAGAGCTTGCCGGTGAGGTAGTCGCCGTAGACGTAGGCGCCTTCGAGCAGGGGGTTGCGTCGGCCGTGGTAGACGTAGCCGCCGGTGATGGAGCCGGCGTCGCGGCGGTGGTGATCGACGACCGGGGGGATGAGTTTGGTCGGTGGGTTAGGGGTTTCGTCGCCGCGGAAGGGGGCGAGCCCTTCGCGGATGCGCCAGCCGTAGTTGCCGCCTTTGACGATGAGGTTGACCTCTTCGTGGCGTTCGTGGCCGACGTCGGCGGCCCAGAGCCGGCCGTTGCCGCCGCGTCGGCGGTGGTCAAAGCTGAACCGCCAGGGGTTGCGTAAGCCGTAGGCGTAGATCTCGGGGCGGGCCCGCGGGAAGGTGTCGGGGTCGGCGAAGGGGTTGTCGGGGGGGATGGCGTAGGGCGGGCCGTCGTCGGGGGTGTCGATGTCGAGGCGGAGGATCGAGCCGAGGAGGTTGGTGACGTCCTGGGCGTTGTTCTGCGGGTCGCCGAGCGCGCCGCCGTCGCCGAGGCCGACGTAGAGGTAGCCGTCGTCGCCGAAGGCGAGATGGCCGCCGTTGTGGTTGACGAAGGGCTGGGGGACTTCGAGGATCAGTTTTTCGCTGGCGGGGTCGAGGGTCTGGCGGGCGGCGTCGGCGGTGAAGCGGACGACGCGGTTGAGCGTTTTCCTTGGCACGTCTCGTGATTGCTC
>JBCBSA010000051.1:0-11488 GCA_039819425.1 Planctomycetota bacterium | reverse complement strand
CGGCTTGGCGACAAAGATGATCGACGCCTACCACGCCACGCCGCGCGGTTGGCCGTATTAGGACCGCGGGACGCGGCGTGTCACCCGCTAAACGTGGCTTGCGTGGAACGGATTTACGCGGCGCGTTCGGCCGCGGACACGGCCCGTTCGTCGGCGATCAGCCGCCCGATACGCTTGGTCACGCGGCGAAGGCCGGCGGTGTAGGTCAGGCGGTGGCGGACGCTCTCGCGCTGCGCCTCGGCGATCTCGTGGCGCAGCGGCGCGTCGCCGAGGAAGGCCTGGAGGCGTTGACGCAGCGTGTCGGCGTCGCCGAACGACACCTCGTCGAGCCGGGGCAGCGCGGCGCCGGAGGTGTTGGCCAACTCGCCGCGTTGCCAGGTCCGTGCGACCTGGACCAGATCGACGGGCGTGCCCAGGTCGGCCAAGCCGCGCGCTTCGTGGAGCAGGGCGTCGAGCCGGCGACGGGCTTCGGCCGAGCCGGCGTGGGCCCGGGCTTCGACCTCGGTTTGGGCGTCGGGGTCGAGCGCCGCGAGCAGGCGCGGCATCAGCGTGTCGCTGGGGTGTCTTCGCGTGAGGAAGAACCCGCCGGCGACGAGCCCGTCGAGCAGCCGCGGGTGCAGGCAGTACGCCGGGGCGATGTGGAGGTTGATCTGGCTGCCGCGGGTGAGGGTTTCGAGGTCGGGGCCGTGCTCGACCGGTCCGCGGGCGAACCGCGCGAACTCGGGGTGGTTTTCCCAGCCCGGGCCGTAGAGCCCGAACGTCAACCCCATCGCGTCGGCGGCGGCGGCGGCCCACCGCAAGCCCTGTTGCCGGTACAGCGCATCGTTCAGCGGGTGGAACACGGCGTGGACCGCCCGAGACCGCTCGGCCGGCGACCAGGTTGTGCCGGCCCGAACCGCGGCGGCGTCGACGATCCGGCCGACGTCGCCTACCGTCGGCAGCGACTCGCCCCGGGCGTAAATTTCGACTACCTCCCGGCCCGCGGCCGCGAGGACCGGGTCGGGCGCGAGCTGCTCGAGCAACGCCTCGGGCCGGTCCGAAGCGGTGGAGACGTAGGCGAGGTCGTCGCCGTCGGCCGGGTCGGGTTCGTCTTCGAGAAACAGCGGCCGGATCGGCGATCGGGTGAGCTTGGGCATCTCGACGATCTGGCGGGCGGGGTAGCCGTGCCGCCTCGCCGCCGTCGGCCCGAGCATCGAGAGCACGAAGTCGCGCCGCCCGATCGGCGGCTCCGCCTGGGCCTTGGCGAGGTGGGGCAGTTGGTTCTGCACCCAGCAGGCGTAGGGCAGCTCGGCGGGGATCGGCGTGCGGCAGTGCGGCCGCAGGCGGTCGATCGCGAAGACCAGGTCCGGCCGGAACATCGCCAGGGCGTGGGCCACCGCGGCCCCGGTCAGGCGGTGGGCGGGCGTCGGCTCGGTCAGGATTTGGGTCCGCCAGCCCAGCCGGGCGAACGCCTGCTCGCAGTCGGCGGCGCGGTGCGTCGGCCGGGTGGTGAAGCGCGAGGCCAGGAGTAGCACTTTGGGTCGGCGGGCCGTGCCGACGGTCAACGCCGCGGCGGCGAACCCGGCGTAGTGCTCGGCCGTCCGCCGATGCCAGCGCCGTTCAGCTTCCTTATTCGCCGCGTGGACCCGGTCCAGCAGCCGCTTCATCGCCGATCGGCTCTTCTCCCGGCCGAGGCGGACGACCGGCGTCGGCCGCATCCGGTCACGCCGCAGCAGCGCCTCGAACTGTACGTAGGCCTGCGGCCCGACCCGCCACGTGAACCGGGGGTCGGCGATCGGGCCACGCTCGCCCGACCAGTCGTGGATCAGCAGGCAGGCGACGACGAGGTGCGGGTCGGTCTCGACGAGGTAGACGGCCTGCTCTTGGCCGTGCTCGAGCGTCGGCGGGGACGCGGCCAGCCGGCCGACGAGGTAGCCGTCGATCAGGTCGCCGAACACGACGGGCTTGCCGGCGTCGAGGTGCCGGGACAGCCGCCGGACGGCCGCGGTCGCGGCCGCGTCGGGGTCGTCGTTGGTGGTCACGGGGACCGGGGCCCGCCCCGCCTGAGCGCGGTAGGCCGGGACGGGTCGGCCCGAAGGGGTGGGGACCGGGGGGTAGGTTTGTCGGGCCTGGAGGACGCCGGCCGCTTCGACGGCGGCGGCGGCTTTGGGCCGGTGCTCGCGCAACGCCGAGAGGTTCTTGGCCAGCCGGAGGGGTCCCGCCGCCTGGGGGTCGTCGGCACCGGCGTCGGCCAGCAGCGCGACGGCCTGGTCGTAACGCCCGCCGCGGATCGCCGACCACGCGGCCCGCAGGCGGTCGGCCGGCGGGACCAGCGCAACGCCGGACAAGCCGGCGGTGGTCGGCGGCGGGTTCTTGAACGGGTTCATGAGCGCGATTCCACCCTCAATCAGGCAGCAAACCTTCGCGATCGCTATCGGCCGACCGGGGCGGGCTGTCCAAAAAACCCGTGCCGACCGCCATCGCGGGACAAACCGACAGACGATAAGGCCGGTACTCGGCCCCGGCCCCACACGAACGAAAATAAATCGACCCGGGCGAAACGCTGACCGCCGCCGCGGCGTAACCCTCTAGAATAACAAGCCGCCTATTGGTCCCCTGCCCAACCCGCCCCACGCATGCCATCCCCTCCCTCAACCCGCCTTTCCGGTCGCCTCGTCGCGGTCGTCACCCGGCTGTTGGTCGCCGTGCTGATGCTCGGCGTGGCTATCGCCGTGTTCTCCGCGCTGCGGGCCAGCAAGCCCGAGGTCCAGCAGGTCGACCCGGCGGCCAACGCCCCGACCGTCATCGTCTTCGAGGCCCAGCGCGTCCCGGTCCAGCGCCAGTGGCGCGGCTACGGCACGGCCGAGCCGCTCGACTCGGCCGAGGTCCCCGTCCGCGTCACCGCCACGGTCGACGCCATCCCCGACGGCATCCTCCCGGGGGCGCGGGTCACGGTGGGCCAGACGCTGGTCGAGCTCGACGCGTCGGACTTCGAGCGTCAGCTGGAGATCGCCGAGCAGCGCATCGCCGAGCTCGAGGCCGCGCTCGCCCAACTCGACGTCGAACAGCAACGCCTCGAGGAACGCCTCGCCCTGGAAGAGACCGAGGTCTCGATCGCCCAGACCGATTTCGATCGCCAGCGCCGCTTCGTCGACCGCAACGTCGGCAACCAGCAGGACCTCGACGCGGCCCAGCGCACGCTGATCGCCGCCCAGCGCAACCGCCTCCAGACCCAGCAGTCGCTGGACTTGGTCGGACCCCGCCGGCGGTCGCTCGAAGCGCAGATCGCCTCCCAGCGGTCGCAGGTCAACCTCGCCCAGCTCAACCAGCAGCGGACCACGGTGACCAGCCCGATCGACGGCGTGCTGCAGTCGATCAACGTCGAGGTCGGCGAGAACATGATGGCCGGGTCGGTGGTGGCGCGGGTGGTGGCGCTCGATCACATCGAGGTGCCGCTGGACCTGCCCGCCGCGGCGCAGGCGAGCGTGCGTCCGGGGGACCGGGTGACGCTGCGGCCGACGAACCTGCCGGTGGCGGGGCCGGTGTGGCAGACGACGGTGGCGCGGGTCGCGCCGGAGCAGGACGCGGCGACGCGGACGCTGCGGGTGTTCGCCGAGCTGCGTCAGGACAAGGGCGGGCGGGGCCTGCCGGTGCCGGGGATGTACCTGGAGGGGCGGGTCGCGGTCGCCGAGGCCGAGCCGCGGTTTGTGGTGCCCCGCCGGGCGATCCGCGGCGGGCGGGTGCAGGTCGTGGAAGACGGGATCGTCGTGAGCCGGGCGGTGGACGTGGACTACAACCTGACCGGGCCGCAGCCGGGGTTCGGGCTGCCCGACGACCAGTGGGCGGTGGTGGACGACGTGCTGGCCGAGGGGGACCTGGTGGTGGTGAACGCCGCGACGCGGCTGGCCGACGGCCGACTCGTGGAGCCCGTGATGGCCGACCCCCCGTCGACGACGGCGTCGAAGCCCGCGCCCACCCCCTCTGACAAGGCGACGCCGTGAGTCTCGCGCGTTTCGGTGTCCGCAAGCCGGTGCCGGTCAACCTGTTGATGTTCGCGATCCTCGCCGCGGGGGTGGTGGCGGGGCTGTCGCTGCGGCGGGAGTTCTTCCCCGAGCAGGACGCCGACACCGCCCAGCTGACGGCGCCTTACCCCGGGGCGACGCCCGAAGAGGTCGAGGAGTCGCTGGCCAAGAAGATCGAGGACCGGCTGATCGACTTGGACGAGGTGGACGAGATCACCTCGGTCCTGGCCGAGGGCGGCGGCGGGATCACCGTGAAGTTCCGCGAGGGCGTCGACAACGACAAGGGGCTGGAAGAGGTCGAGCGGGTGGTCGACAGCCTGCAGGACCTGCCCGAGGAGTCCGAGGAGATCACGGTCACACTGCTCGAGCCGCGGCTGCCGGTGATCCGAGTGGCGGTGTTTGGTGAGCTGGAAGAGGCGGTGATGAAGGACGTGATCCGCGGGGTGCGGGACGACCTGTTGTCGCTGCCGGGGATGGGCGAGGTGTTGATCGACGGGGTGCGGGAATACGAGCTGCGGGTAGACGTGCGTCAGGACGCGCTCTTGCAACAAGGCTTATCGCTTCCGGGGGTGGCAGAGACGGTGCGGTCGTGGATGGCGGAGGTGCCGGGCGGGACAGTGAAGAACGTAGGGGGCAACGTGAACGTGCGGACGATGGGCGTGCCCGAGCGGGCCGAGTCGATCCGCCAGATCGTGGTGCGCAGCTTCCCCGACGGGCGGACGCTGACGCTGGACGACATCGCCGAGGTCACCGAGGGGTTCGTCGACGACCGGGTGATCAACCGGTTCAATTCGCGCGACATCCTGCCCGAGGGGGCCGGGCAATCCGGGGGCGGCGGCGACGCGGCGCTGGCGGGCCAGCCCGCGGCGCTGCTGACGGTGTTCAAGGTCGGCGACCAGGACATCGTCAACATCGCCAAGATGGTGCGTTCCTACGTGCTGGGCCGGCAGGCTAAGCCGTTCGACGGCGGGGCGCTCGAGGCCCGCTTCGGGTCGGACCGGTTCGCCGCGTGGGAGCTGGGCAAGGCCTCGCCCACGCCGCTGCCACGCGGGGCGTCGATCGCGACCACGGGCGACCTGGCCCGCTTCGTCGAGGGCCGGCTGGACCTGCTCGTGCGCAACGCGGGGTACGGCGCGGTCCTGGTCTTCGCCACGCTGCTGGTGTTCCTGAACTGGCGGGTCGCGTTCTGGGTCGGCGTCGGGCTGCTGACGGCGGTGCTCGGGACGCTGGTCCTGATGTCGGCGATCGACGTGACGCTGAACCTGCTGACCATGTTCGGGCTGATCGTGGTGCTCGGGCTCTTGGTGGACGACGCGATCGTAGTGTCGGAGAACATCCAGGCCCGCCACGACCGCGGCGAGCCGGCGATGGAGGCGGCCGTGAGCGGGACGGGGCAGGTGAGCTGGCCGGTCGTCGCGACGGTGCTGACCAGCGTGGTGGCGTTCCTGCCGATGTCGTTCATCAAGGGGCAGATCGGCGACTTGCTGGGGGCGCTGCCGATCGTGGTGGCGTGTGCGCTGTTGATGTCGCTGATCGAGTCGCTGATGATCCTGCCCAGCCACATGGCCCACAGCCTGGTCAAGCGTGACCGGGCCCGCGAGGAAAAGCCCGGCCGGATCACGCGGGCGGTCCAGGCGTTCGAAGCCAAGCGCGACCACTTCGTCTTCGACCGCCTCGTGCCGGCCTACGCCCGGGTGCTGGCGTTCTCGCTGCGGCACCGCTATCTCGCCATCGTGGCGACGGTGTCGGTGTTCGTCGGCACGCTCGGGCTCTTCGCCGGCGGCCGCGTGGGCTTCGAGTTCCTGCCCTCGACCGACGCCGAGACCATCGTCGTCGACCTGCGGATGCCCATCGGCACGCCCATCGACGCGACCAACGCCACCGCCGAGAACATCGAACGCGCCGCCTTCTCCCAGCCCGAGGTCCGCTCGATCGGCACGGTCGTCGGGCAGCGGTCCAACATCGACTCCGGCCAGGCCGACTCCCCCGCCACGCACGTCTCGCAGATGTTTATCGAGCTCTACTTCGTCGAGGACCGCGACCGCGAGTCGTCCGCCGTCGTCGCCTCGATCCGCGACGAGCTCGACCGCCTCGACGCCCTCGACGGCGTCGACCGCATCGGCTTCTCCGAACTCTCCGGCGGCCCCGGCGGGTCCGACATCACCGTCCGCGTCCGCGGCGACGACGTGGCGCAGGTCAACGCCGCCGTCGCCGACCTCCGCAACGAGCTGTCCCGCTACGACGGCGTCGTGGACATCGCCGACGACAACGACCTGGGCCAGGCCGAGCAGCGCATCGTCCCCCGACCCGCGGACGTCCGCGCCGTCGGGCTCACCCCCGTCGACGTCGCCCAGCAGGTCCGCGGGTTCCTCTTCGGCATCGACGCCCACGTCTTCTCCGACCGCCAGGAAGACATCGACGTCCGCGTCCGCGTCGACGAGTCCACCCGCCGCGATCTCAACGCCATTGAGAACGCCTGGCTGATGACCCCGTCGGGCCGGCCCGTCCCGCTCACCGAGGTCGCCGACATCGAGGAGACCGTCTCTTACGCCACGATCCGCCGCGTCGACCGCCAGCGCAGCGTCACCGTCACCGCCGAGACCGTCCCCAGCGTCAGCCCCGAAGACGTCACCGCCCAAATCGACCTCGCCGCCTTGCGAGCCAAGTACCCCGGGGTCAGCGTCAGCTACGCCGGCCGCCAGGAAAACATGGCCGACGCCTTCGCCTCCCTGCCCCTGGGGATGGCCGCCGCCTGCGTGATGATCTACGTCATCCTCGCCTGGCTGTTCAACAGCTTCTTCCAGCCGCTGACCGTCATGCTCATCATCCCCTTCTCCCTCATCGGCGTGATCTGGGGCCACCTCGTGCTCGGCTACAGCATGACCTTCCTCAGCCTCATCGGCATGGTCGCGCTCACCGGCATCGTCGTCAACGACTCGCTCATCCTCGTCGAGTTCTACAACCACGAACGCCAGCGCAAGACCCCCGTCTTCGAGGCCCTGCTCGCCGCCGGCCGGGCCCGGCTCCGACCGATCCTCCTCACCACCATCACCACTGTGCTTGGGCTCACCCCTCTCATCCTCGAGCAGTCGTTCCAAGCCAAGTTCCTGATCCCCATGGCCATCGCCATCGCCGCGGGCCTGCTGTCGGCCACGGTACTCATCCTGGTCGTACTCCCCTGCTGGGTCCTGATCTTCGACGACATCCGCCGCGCCGCCTACTTCCTCTGGCACGGCCGACCCCAAGAGCAGCCGTCGCCCAACCTCTTCACCGCCGCCGCGGCCGAGCCGCCCGGGTCGTAGTCAGCGACGATCGTTCCGACGTTTAGCGGGTGACGCGCAGCGTCCCGTCTTCGATCAATCCGGCGCGATCCCGCTCCGCGGCGCAAGCCGGGCACGCGCTTCGACCGCGTCGCGGATCGCTTCGTGCGGCGTCCGCGCCAGCGCCGTGAGGTGCCCCATCTTCCGGCCGGGCCGGGCCTCGTGTTTGCCGTAGAGGTGCAGGTGCATTCCATCCCGGCCTGTTGCGATCGACCAATCGGGCTCGCCATCTTTCGGCCACAGTTCGCCCAAGAGGTTCACCATCGCCGCAGGGCTCCGCCGCTCTACCTCGGCCAGCGGCAGCCCCGCCGCGATGCGCACCTGCTGATCGAACTGGCTGGCCGTGTATGCGTCGATCGTCAGGTGCCCCGAGTTGTGCGGCCGCGGCGCCAGCTCGTTCACGAGCATCCGCCCGGGCTCGCCCTTCCGGGGGCGGGTCTGAAAAAATTCGACGCACAACACGCCCACCACGTCCAGCTTCTCCATCACCTCGGTGGCGATACGCACCGCCTGTTCTTCGATACTTCCGGGGGCGCCGCTGGGCACGACCGAGACGTCGAGGATGTGGTTGCGGTGCGTGTTGGCGATCGGGCCGTAGCAGCGCACGTCCCCGTCGGCCGACCGCGCCGCGACGACGCTGACCTCCTGCTCGAAGTCGATGAACGCCTCGTACACGCACGGCCGGCGCCCCAGATCTTCCCACGCATACGTCGCGTCGTCCGCCCGCCGCAGCGTCCGCTGCCCCTTCCCGTCGTACCCGCCGGCCGCCGTCTTCAACACCCCCGGAAGTCCTAGCGACTCGATCGCTTGCCGCAGGTCGTCGAGGCTGTGGATCGGGGCGAAAGGGCCGACCGGGATGCCGTGTGCCTTGAGCGTGGTTTTCTCGCGGACCCGGTTCTGGGCGATCGCCAGCACGTGCTGTCCGGGGCGAACGGGCGCGTGCTCCGCGCAGGCTGCGGCACAGTCAGCCGGGACGTTTTCAAACTCGTAGGTCACCGCCGCCACCGACCCGGCGAACCGTCGCACCGCGTCGAGGTCGCCGTAGCCCGCCGCGGTGTGCACGTCGGCGATCTGCCCGGCCGGCCCGTCGGCGTCGGGCGACAACACGTGGACGCGGTAGCCCAGCCGGTGCGCCGCGTGGATGAACATCCGACCCAACTGCCCGCCGCCGAGCATACCGAGTGTCATTCCGGGGGAGCCGGGGGGGAGGGGGTCGGTCATGGACACAGGGTAGTCGAGTGCGAAGTTAATTCGACTTCCACACCGGGTCGTGGTGCGACTCGTCGGCCGAGGCGAACCACCGCGTCAGCGTCATCTTCTGGCGGGTGTAGAAGTGAACGCCCTCGGTGCCCTGGATGTGCAGGTCGCCGAAGAAGGACTGGTTCCAGCCGGTGAAGGGCAGCCAGGCCATCGGCGCGGGCACACCGACGTTGACGCCGATCATCCCGGCGTTGAAGTGGCGTTTGAACGTGCGGGCGGCGTAGCCCGAGCGGGTGAAGATCGACGCGCCGTTGCCGTAGGGACACGACCGGCCGATGGCCAGCGCCTCGTCGAGCGACCCGGCCCGCACGACCGACAGCACCGGCCCGAAGATCTCCTGCTTCCACGCCGACATCTCGGTGGTCACGCGGTCGATGACCGACGGGCCGAGGAGGAACGCGTCGCCGGGGTCGACCTGGCGCCCGTCGAGCGCGACCTCGGCACCTTCTTCTTCCGCCGTCGCCAGCGCCCCGGCCACGCGGTCGCGGTGCTCGGCCGAGATCACCGGGCCCATGCCCGCCGCCTCGTTGCCGTCGGTCGGGGCGGCGTCGATCCTGCCCGCGTAGTCGACGAGGTGTTCGACCAACGCGTCGCCGACCTCGCCCACGGCCAGTGCGACCGAGCCCGCCATGCAGCGCTGCCCGGCGCAGCCGTACGCCGACGCGGCGAGGGCCTTGACCGACTGGTCGAGGTCGGCGTCGGGCATGATGATCAGGTGGTTCTTCGCGCCGCCCGCGGCCTGCACCCGTTTGCCGTGGGCGCAGCCGGTTTCGTAGACGTATTTGGCGATCGCGGTCGAGCCGACGAACGACACCGCCGCGACGTCGGGGTGAGTGATCAGCGCGTCGACCACGGCCTTGTCGCCGTGGACGAGGTTGAAGACTCCTTCGGGGATGCCGGCCTCGACGAGCAACTCGCCCAGCCGCACCGCGGACAGCGGCACCTTCTCGCTGGGCTTGAGGATGAACGTGTTGCCGCACGCCAGCGCGATCGGGAACATCCACAGCGGCACCATGTTCGGGAAGTTGTACGGCGTGATTCCGACGCACACGCCCACCGCGTGGCGGTTCGTTTCGCCGTCGACCTGATTGGCGATCTGCGGGAACGTCTGCCCCATCAGCAGCGTCGGCACCGATGTGGCGAACTCGACCATCTCGAGGCCGCGCTGCACCTCGGCTCTGGCCTCGGGCAGCGTCTTGCCGTGCTCCCGCGTCACCAGCGCCGCGAGCTCGTCGAAGTGCTGTTCGACGAGTTGTCGGTAAGCGAACATCACCCGGGCCCGTTCCACGGCCGGCGTCTCGCTCCACGCGGGCAACGCGGCGTTTGCCGCTTCCACGGCCACGTCGACGAGCGCCGCGTCGCCCAACGGCGTCCGCGCGATCGGGCGGCCGGTCGACGGGTTGAACACCTCGGTGTAGCGGTCGGTGTCGGGCGTTCGCCACGACCCGCCGATCAGGGCGGGCACGGCTTCGGGAAGCGGGGGGGCGGTCATGGTGTCGGACATGGCGGAGATTTTCTCGGGGCGAGGGTAGGCAGGCCCAATTAACTTTGATAGGTTAAGGGGTCGCGCCTGCTCTGCGATCCCACCCCGGAAGACTCCGGAAGATTCTCGGAAATTAAACCATGTCTCGTCTCGTCCGTGGCGGCCTGATCCAGGCCACCCTCTGCGAACCCACCACGTCGCCCGTCGCCAAGGTCAAGCAGGCGATGATCGACAAGCACGTCGATCTCATCGCCCAGGCCGCCGACCAGGGCGTCCAGGTGCTCTGCCTCCAGGAGCTGTTCTACGGCCCGTACTTCTGCGCCGAGCAAGACGCCAAGTGGTACACCCTCACCGAGCCCATCCCCGACGGCCCGACGACCCGGCTCATGCAAGAACTCGCCAAGAAACACGGCATGGTCATCGTCGCCCCGATCTACGAGGAGGACATGACCGGCGTGTACTACAACACCGCCGCGGTCATCGACGCCGACGGGTCGTACCTCGGCAAGTTCCGCAAGATCCACATCCCCCACTGCGACCCCGGCTTCTGGGAGAAGTTCTACTTCCGCCCCGGCAACCTCGGCTACCCCGTCTTCGACACCCGGGTCGGCAAGGTCGGCGTCTACATCTGCTACGACCGCCACTTCCCCGACGGCGCCCGCTGCCTCGGGCTCAACGGGGCCGAGATCGTGTTCAACCCCAGCGCCACGGTCGCCGGCCTCAGCGAGTACCTCTGGAAACTCGAGCAGCCGGCCCACGCCGTGGCGAACCAGTACTTCGTCGGCGCGATCAACCGGCCCGGCGTCGAAGCGCCTTGGAAGATCGGCGAGTTCTACGGTCAGTCGTACTTCTGCGACCCCCGCGGCCAGATGGTCGCCCAGAGCGACAAGCGCACCGAGGACGACATCGTCGTGGCCGACATGGACCTCGACCTGATCCGCGAGGTCCGCAACACCTGGCAGTTCTTCCGCGACCGCCGACCCGAGACGTACGACGCGATCACGGCGTTGTAATTGCAAAACTCTTTTTTACCGCCAAGGACGCCAAGAGCGCCAAGGAAGGCAAAAAGGGTTGTTCATACTGGCTTGATGCCTTCCTCGGCGTTCTTGGCGTCCTTGGCGGTTAAACGAATTGGGTTTTGAATTGACAGAAACAAAGTCAACCCTGTTGTACGGCCTGGACGACCGGCCGCCCGTGTTCAAAGCGGTCGGGCTGGGTTTGCAGCACGTGCTGACCATGTTCGGGTCGACCGTGGCGGTGCCGTTGTTGATGGGCCCGGCGATGGGGATGGACACGGGGCAGATCGCGACGCTGATCTCGAGCGTGATGCTGTGCGCGGGGGTGGCGACGCTGATTCAGACGACGGTGGGCAGCCGGCTGCCGATCGTGCAGGGGTACCGCTCCGGGTCGGCCGTCACCGCCGC
>JBCBSA010000050.1:0-11746 GCA_039819425.1 Planctomycetota bacterium | reverse complement strand
TGGGCGGGGTCAACGTGATGATGCAATTGGTCATGTAACCACCATAGGAATACCCTATGACAGCCAGGTTATCTGGATCTGCATAGCCCAGCGTCACGACGTGATCGAAGAGCACGTCGCCGCGACCGTCGCCTACGCCAAGGCCACCGAGGACAACGACTTCGACTACAAGCTCCGCGGCGTCATCTTCGACGTCATCGAGATATGGAAGGAATTCAATTGGAATTCGACCCGCGGCCTGCCCGGCACGCCCGACACCGAGCGCTTCGGCCGCGAAGCCCCCGGCGTTACCCACGACTACGCCACCCTCCGCGAGGGCTGGTACGTGTTCCTGGGCCACCTCCGCGATAAGTTGGAAAACGCCTTCCCCGACCGGCCGATCTACTTCATCTTGGAACCGACGCCGATCGTCAGCGAGTGGGTTGAGCCGCTGAACTCGGCTCCGTACGCCACGCTCACGCCCGAGCTCCGGGAGAAGATCCGCGGCGACGCGCTGGTCGAAGAAAAGCCCGGCCTCCAGTACCTCATCGACCCGGCGATGGACGGCCCCGACGGCTGGCCCCACCGCCGCCGCGGCAGCGCCACCAGCGACCTTTTTTCCAAGGGACCGCACTACCCCACCCATCTGGTCTACTTCGGCGAGATCTCGTCGCGTGGCGGCTACCTCTTCAGCTACGGCAGCGGCATCGACCGCACCCGCGACCCGGTCTACACCTTCGGCAACCAGTTCAAGCTCTTCCGCGTCCTGAGCGCCTGGCAGAACCAGCACGGCACGCCCGTCGACATGCGTGTCTGGGACGCCGAGCAGGAGATCTATTCCAGCCCCACCGCCTACGCCGACCCGCACGGTCTGGCCGGCGTCCACCCCAAGAACGGCCGGCTCTACGCCGTCTTGATGGACGAGGACGCCGCGATCCACCTCGCCGAGGGAGCCGCCCTCACCCGCCTGCGGTCCGCCAACGCGTATTGGGAGCCCGAGCTGGTCCCCGACGCCGAGTTCCGGGACGGCGTGCTCCGGCCCACGTCCAACGCCCCGTTCCCGGTCAGCGTGATCGCCGACCTCGAGGTCGTCACCCCGAACCAGGCCGTGCTGACCGCCGCCCCCGGCGTGGCCCTTCAGCAGGACCGCACCCGGGTCGTGATCCCCAACCGCGAGCTGCTCAACCCCGACTTCGAGCAGGGCATCGAGGGCTGGTCCGGCTCGGGCAAGGCCGCCGCGACGCTCGTGGATGAACCGGTTGCCTCCGGCCGACAGGCCGCGCGTGTCCACGGCCGGGAGCTGCCCTGGAACGGCCTGAACCAGGACGTCTCGGGCGTGCTGATGAACTTCCGCCAGGGCCGCTACCGCGTCCGGGCCCGGGTCCGCTCCGATGAAGGGCCGGGCGTGTTCACGGTGATGCTCCGCGTGCTCGAGGGCGACAAGAAATCCGAGTTCGTTAGCCAGCCGATCGACGCCCCCGCCGGCGAGTGGGTCACCCTGGACGAGGAGATCGAGCTCGACTGGGAAGACTTCATCACCCGCGCGAACCTCTCCATCGAACGCCGCAGCGACACGGACGACTTCTTCGTCGACGACGTCCGGATGGAGTACCTCGGCAAGTCTGCGCGGTGACGCGGACTCCGACGCCCCACCCCGCGACTCCCGCCTGTCCCCAAAGGCTGCTCGACGCCTGAGTCCCAATATTCCTTTGCATCCCCACCACCAGCCCGGAGCTCTGAGATGCACCGTTTTTCGCGACCCTTTCTGGCCTACGCCGCCGCCTGCGTCGCGAGCCTGACGGCCGGCTCCGTCGCCCTCTCGGCCGAGCCCATCGAAACCACCCCGCCCAATATCGTCGTCTTCACCGTCGACGACATGGACTACACCTCCGTCAACGCCCTGGGCAACCCCATGCCCGGGCTCACCCCCCACATGGACCGCCTCGTCCGCGAGGGCACCACCTTCACCCACGCCCACGTCTCCACCCCCGCCTGCGCCCCGGCCCGCCAGAGCATGATGACCGGCCTGCACCCCCACTCCAACGGGTCCTACGGCTTCATCAAAGTCCACCCCGACGTGACCTCCCTGACCGACCTGCTGGGCCAGCGCGGCTACTTCCGCGCCTCCCTCGGCAAGGGCGGGGCCTACGACGCTTTTGTGTGGGACGTTATCGAGCGTTACCTCCCCAACTACGGCCGCACCGCCGAGGACCACGTCCAACACGTCGAACGCGTGCTCGATCGGGCCCGGCAAGCCGGCAAACCCTTGTACCTCGGCGTTAACACCCACGACCCCCATCGCCCGTTCCCCAACTCCCGACAGATGGCCGAGTGGATACAGCACCGACAACGCAACCACCCCGACTGGGAAAACCCCCCCGAGCCCAAGTTCCCCCCCTTCACCACGGCGGAGAAGGCCCACCCCATCCCCTACGTGCCCGACCTGCCCGACATCCGCCAGGAAACCGCCGAATACTACACCGCCGTCCGTCGCGCCGACCACATCCTCGGTCAAGTGCTCGCCGTCCTCGAAGAACGCGGCCTGCTTGAGGACACCCTCTTCGTGTTCTTCAGCGACCACGCCGCCTCACTGCCCAAGGGCAAGAACAACCTCTACAAGCACTCCACCCAGACCCCGCTGATCATCCGTTGGCCCGGTCGTGTCCCCGCCGATATCCGCCACGACGCCTCCATGGTCTCCACCCTCGACCTGATGCCCACGATCCTCGAAGCCGCTGGCCTTACCCCGCCCGGCGACCTCGACGGCCAATCGCTCTGGCCCCTGCTCCGCGGCGAATCTCAACCCCGACGCGACGCCGTCCTCACCACCATCAACTTCAAGCAGCCCGGTAACCGCGTCTTGCCCACCCGCGCCCTCAACACCGCCTGGTACTCTTACATCGTCAACTTCTGGCCCGACGGAAGACGCAAAGACACCGAAAACCATCACGGCCTATCGATGCGAGCCATCGAGCACGCCGCCCAGCACGACACCGAGATGGCCGCCCTCGCCGAGTTCCTCCGCTTCCGCCGCGTCAACGGCGAGTACGTCCGCGAAGAGCTCTACGACCTCGCGCAGGACCCCTGGAGCGAGCACAACCTCGCCAACGACCCGGACTACGCCGAAGCGCTGGAGCAGATGCGTCAACGCATGGCCGACGAGATGGCCCGCACCGGCGACCCGCTCCTGCCCGCTTTCCGAGACGGCTCCCGCTATCCCGCCTGGTGGGACGACAAGGCCGAGATGAAAAAACGCGGCTTCAAGATCATCCACTGAGAAATCCTTTATGAAACCCCTCACCCACCGAACGATGCCCCTGTTCCTCGTGCTGGCCTGCGCACTCCTCACCGCCGCGCCTCACGGCTACGCCGAACCGCAAGCCGCCCCCACACCCCAGACCCACCCCACCCCCCAACCCGGCGACTGGGAATACCGCCGCTACGGCTACGACCGCCCCTCGGTGACCGCCCAACGCCGCGCCGCCGAACGCAACGCCGCCCGTGTCGCCGTCGCCGACGCCGAGCCCACTCGCCGACCCAACATCATCTTTTACATCGTCGACGACCAGGCCCGACACCGCATCAACCAGCTCTCCGAGGGCCGAGACGAACAAGGCCGCCCCCGGAACATCACCCCGACGCTGGACCGCCTCGCTGCCGGGGGAGTCATCCTCGACCAGATGCACGTGCCCTCGGCCGTATGCATCCCCTCACGCTTCAGCATCCTTACCGGGACCTACGGAAGCCGCGCTCAGAGCGCCGAGATCCTCAGACGCCTGGCCCTCCATGGCTATCCCCCCACCGGCCAGAACACCAAGATCCTGCCAGACGAAACCGTCACCGTCGCCCACCGTCTCCGCGACGCCGGCTACCGCACCGGGGCCGTCGGCAAAAACCACGTCGTCGAGGTCGAGGGCTACAACCGCGGCCGGTTCGACGACGACATCAACGAACCCGCCGTCGCTCAGCGCCTGATCGATAACCACGAAAAAGTCCGCCGGTCCTTCCTCGCCTCGGGCTTCGACTTCGCCGACCGGCTCTACCACGACAACCTGCACCCCAACGCCCCCCACGCCGTACTCGGCCACAACCTCGACTGGATCACCGAGGGCGCCCTCGAGTTCATCGAGGACGCCGCGCAGCGTGACCAACCGTTTTTCCTCTACTTCGGCAACACCATGCCCCACGGCCCGGTCGCCCCGAAATACACCTACCGTTCCGACCGTCGGCTCACGCCCCGGGGTGTCCTCAACGAGCCGGTCGATCTGCTCGTCCGGCCCTGGGAGATCAAGCGGGCGTTGGACCAGGCCGGCATCGACAACCCCCAGGTCGGCAACGCCCTGTGGATCGACTCGTCCGTCGAGGTGATCCACGACAAGCTCGCCGAGCTCGGCCTCGACGACAACACCATCTTCATCTACTTCAACGACCACGGCGTCGAGGCCGGCAAGACCTCGGTCTACCAGGGCGGCATGGTCACCTACAGCTTCGTCTCGGGCCCGGAACCCTGGATCAAGGGCCAACGCCGCACCGACGCCCTGCTCAGCAGCGTCGACTGGGCCGCCACCATGCTCTCCTGGGCCGGCGCCGACCCCGCCCGCTACGCCGACGAGTTCGACAGCCTCAGCTTCGCCCCCGTCCTCTCCGGCGAGATGGCCCAGACCCGGGCCTCGGTCTACGGCGAGATCGGCTACTCGCGTTCCGTCCGCCTCGGCGACTGGAAGTACATCGCCCTCCGCCCCTCGCCCCACCTCGAAGGGCTGACCGAAGCCGACAAGCAAGCCATCCTCGATCGCTGGTTCCAACGCCGCGACCGCATGGGCCAGCGCCGCGAGGCCAACCAGCCCACCGACCCGTTCCCCCACATCATCGACATCCCCGGCGGCGTGGACAACACCTGGGGCCCCATGCGTAAGCACCCCCACTACTTCGACCGCGACCAGCTCTACAACCTCGCCGACGACCCCGACGAACAGGTCAACCTCGCCGTCGACCCCACCTACGGCCCGATCCTCGAGACGATGCGGCTGGAGCTGTCCCGCTACCTCGAACGCCTGCCGGGCCGGTTCGGCGAGTTCCCCGGCCAGCCCGATTTGTAGTGAGCGATTCGGTAGTGGATACCTTTCTCAAGGAGCTCGGTGCCGTGGCCAAAGTGAGCGTAGCGAGTGCCGGCCCCGCTTGGGGTCATCGGTTGTAATTGGCGCTGCGCTTGGCCACAGCATCCCAAGTATCCCGGTACCATAGACTCCACGCTGTGATCGAGAGATCTGGGTTCTGCCATCTCCACCACAGGCTTTGACGGCTCTACAACCACGGGCCGACCGCGGGCCGCCCGAAATAATCATTTAGTCTTTATTTTTATTGATTTTATAAAAATTAAATCGGCCCCGGGGTTTGGCTTGACAGCACGCAAACTTGACACTAGTATTTGTGTGCTGACTTGGATAAGTTACTCGTAACACGGTTTTCATGTGCCGACTCTTCGACCGAATGGAGGTATTCGTATGTTAAGAAAGCCTTTGCTTACTGCTTCAGCCTGTCTTGTGACCGCGGCTATGGCCGCACCCAGTTCTGGATCTTTAGTTTTTGAAGATGGTTTGCTCGGTACGCAAGGCACGGGCATCGATAACTCATCATCGTTTGAAATCACCGTGGACGACACGACCCTCACCCTCGCCACGACGGTTGTCGGCGATATCTTTAATATCACAGCGACGGGTACCGGAATCGAGGGAGGCGCGGCCAATCTCGGCGACAACATCTTCAATACCGAAGCGGGGGAAGTATTTACCCTGTCGTTCGACAACGACGGCACTCTCGATTCGATCGAGATCCAGACCTTGGCGTTGCAGTCGACGCCCGACACGCTTTCGATTACGTTCACGAACATCACCGCAGCGACGGCTCCGGTCGTACAAAACCTTTCCATTTCCGGTGGTGCCGAATCAAACGTGTCGGTCCCTGTAGATTTGTTGTTCAGTTCAGGCGATCTGATCACGGTGGAGATCACTAATGGGCCCTCGGTCGATAGTGACTTTCGTCTCGAAAGCGTCACCGCGACCATCCCCGAGCCCGGGACCATGGTCCTCTCGGCCCTCGGGGTGGGCTTGATGTTGTTCCGGCGTCGATGAGCAGTTAACAGTTGACAACATGAATGACCTTCAAGAAGCCGGTTTCGACCGGCTTCTTTTTTTGCTTGGCTCGGTTTCAAATCCTATACGTAGTTTCGCCGTCGGTCAGTCATCGCCGGCCGCCTCACGCCACCGATCCGGGGCTCGAACCCCGGCCAGGGGTCGGTCTGCAGGCCAAACCCATGGAACGCTGGATATCGGGCGACGCCCGAACCGCGAGCAGGGTGCTCGTGTCGCCGTTGCAAAAGGACCCGCGACCGAAATTTTTGTCTCGGGTCAAGATTGACTGGACATTGACCCGTGTAGACACTAGTATTTGTGTAACGTTGTTCGTCACAATAGTAGAGTTACACCGGGTTTATCTCTCGGTTTAACCAGCGTTGGGAGGCCGCAGCCCGTATCCGTCCGAATCAGCCAGGGCCGCGAGGTCGATCCCATCTCCAGCGGAAAGTGCCCGGCCGATCCAGTCGATATTTCGATTCTCCAATCAGAGGCAACGTCTCATGGTTCACGCCCCCCGCACCGACGCATACACCCGCACCGCCGGCTTCACCCTGATTGAACTGCTCGTCGTGATCAGCATCATCGCCCTGCTGATCGGGCTCCTGTTGCCGGCGCTGACCGCCGCACGCAAGACGGCTCTGCTGATCAAGTGCAACGCCAACATCCGCCAGTGCGCGACGGGGCTCTACGTCTACGCCAACGACTACGACCGCATGCTGCCGATGGGCTTCGCGCCGTCGATTAACCGCAACGGCGGGAGCACCGGGAACTTTAATTTGCGGGCCCGTTGGGACCGCGATTTCATCGCGCCGGTTTTATTAGAACGTTTTTACCAGCTCAACTTTAACCCGGGGAACCTGAATATCAACGACTGGCTTGATCTCAAAGTGGATGGCACTTCGGTTTTTTCTTGTCCCGCCGCGCGAGATCGTTTATTGGCCAGCGGCTTTCCGGTTACCGGTACGAACGACACCCAAATGGGTTACGCCTTGAACGACACCCTCGGCTTTTCGGAAGACGACTTCTCGACGCTGGGCATTAATACAATCCGCAACTCTTTTAAAAGTATCGATCAAGTCGCCGCGACCTCGTCGGCGGCGGCGTTGGTCGAATCGACCACGCTGTCGGAGGACGCTCGGACCATGCAGACGAGCAACTACCCCCCGCGATTCATCGGCGTGACTGCGGCCCATCTCGACCGCGGCACGGTCGGGTACGCCGACGGGCACGCGGCCAGCGTCGAACTCGAAGAGATTCCCGTGGTGCCGCCGGTGTTGGTGCCCGGCAGTGGCGACTGGCAACCGTTCTGGCTGGGACGCTAATCGTCGGAATAGACGGGGGCGTCCAAATCGTGTCCGCGAATCGCACGTAACGGGTTTTGATCGCCGTTTATATTTGGAGTTGTGCATGAAGCAGTTCCCCCGCCCCTTGGGACTTGCGGCGATGGTGTGCCTGCTGTCTTACGCCGGGGTCCAGATCGCGTCCGCCGAGGCGGTAGATCGGCCCAACGTCGTCGTCTTCACCGTCGACGACATGGACTACACCTCCGTCAACGCCCTGGGCAACCCGATGCTCGGCCTCACGCCGCACATGGACCGCCTCGTCCGTGAGGGCACCACCTTCACCAACGCCCACGTCACCACGCCCGCCTGCGCCCCGGCCCGGCAGAGCATGATGACCGGCAAGTACCCCCACACCAACGGATCCTACGGTTTCATCCGTATCGACCCCGACGTCACCTCTCTCACCGATCTCCTCGGCGAACGCGGTTACTTACGCGGCTCGATCGGCAAGGGCGGTGCCTACGGCGGCTTCGCGTGGGACGCCATCGAACACTTCCTGCCCAACTACGGCCGGACCGCCGAGCACCACGTCGCCGCCACCCGCGAGATGCTCGACCGCGCCGAGCGGGCCGGCAAGCCGTTCTATCTCGGCATCAACACCACCGACCCCCACCGGCCGTTCCCCAACTCCCGGCAGATGCACGACTGGATCAACCAGCGTCGCCAGAATCATCCCGACTGGGACAACCCGCCCGAGCCGAAGTTCCCCGCCTTCACCACCGCCGACGAGGCCCACCCCATCCCCTACGTGCCCGACCTGCCCGACATCCACCGGGAGATCGCCGAGTACTACACCGCCACCCGCCGGGCCGACCATATCCTCGGCGAGGTACTTACGGTCTTCGAGGAACGCGGCTTGCTCGACGACACCCTCTTCATCTTCTTCAGCGACCACGCCGCTTCGCTGCCCAAAGGCAAGAACAACCTCTACAAACACTCGACCCAGACCCCGCTCATCGTGCGCTGGCCCGGGCGTGTCGACGCCGACGTCCGCCACGACGCGTCGATGGTCTCGACGCTGGACCTGATGCCCACGATCCTCGAGGCCGCGGGCGTGGCCTCGCCGAGCGACCTCGACGGCCGAACGCTCTGGCCGCTCCTGCGCGGCGAAACCCAGCCCGGCCGCGAGTCCGTGCTGACCACTATCAACTTCAAACAGCCCGGCAACAGCGTCTACCCCACCCGCGCCGTCACCACGACCCGTTACTCCTATATCGTGAACTTCTGGGCCGACGGCCGACGCAAGGACAGCGAAAACCACCACGGCCTGTCCATGCGGGCCATCGAGCGGGCCGCCGCCCACGACCCGGAGATGGCCGCCCTCGCCGAGTTCCTCCGCTACCGTCGTGTCGACGGCCGCTACGTCCGTGAAGAGTTGTACGACCTGGGCCAGGACCCCTGGAGCAAGCGGAACCTCGCCGCCGACCCCGCCCACGTCGAGCTGCTCGAGCGGATGCGCGGCCGGATGGCGGCGCAGATGCGGGCGACCTCCGACCCTCTGCTGCAGGCGTTCCGCGACGGGTCGGGTTATCCGGCGTGGTGGGACGACAAAGCCGAGATGAAAAAGCGGGGATTCAAGACGATCCACTGAGTGTTAGCGAACCTTTTTTATCGCATCGAGCGTCGATGATCGCCATCGCCGCATCTCTATAACGTCGTCGGCCGGGGTCGCGTCGGAACCTGACTATTGACGAATGTTTCTGCCGATTGCTAGGGGGTATTCAGCAGTCATGGATCTCTTGATTTTGAATGGATTTTTGTTTTAGATCAGGGACTATCGCGGCAAGGGAAGTGAGACGCTGCGGGTAAGGCCGTGTCCGAAGATGGCGGAAGAAGGTTTCGGCTGAGCCGATGGCCACGGGTGGTTTGAGATCATTTCTGATTCGGCGCGTAGGACGATGGATAAGCTGGGCTGGACCGGCCGATGGGCCGGGGGTGTTGTGGCGTGTGTGGTGGTTGGGGTCGGCCCGGGCCGACAGCATCTTCTCGGTGGAACTGGATTTCGTGTTCGACGACGCGACGGTGCAGGAGGCGGCCGACCTGTCGCTGACCCTGCCCGACGTCACCGGCGAGGTGGTCTACGACGTCGACAACGCGGAGCCGAACGGCTCGGGGGGCTTCCTGTTGACCCCGGACAACGGCGGGCTGCAGGTGCTCGACGTCTTGGTGGACTCGCCGTTCGGCGTGGCTCTGCTGATCGAGGAAGACGACGTCGATTTCCCCTTGTTCCCCGAAGCCGTCATCGATGCGGCGGACAACCGTGTCACCGGGCTCGACTTCCAGGTCGAGGTCGATGGCGTGTCGGCCTCGATCGACGGCGACGCGTTCTTTGGGGACGCCGAGTTCTTCGTGATCGATGGCAGCGGCACGGTGGTCTTCGGCGACCCGGTGCTGCTGAGCGAGCCGACCCTGCCCTCGATGGACGACGGCGACGACTCCGAGACGCCGGAAGTGATCCCGCGCCCCCTCGCCGCGGCGGGGGGCGCTCATGGGCCTGATCGGAGCCCGCCGGCGGAGCGGTCCGGCCCGCACCACCTAGGCACCGAGGACCGACAAACCGAACCGTTTGGATACCCCGCGCATCGCTCCGCGGTGTCGAGGGGCTGTCTGCGTTTGATGGGGGTGCCGCGAGTCCGCCGGCTGGCGAACTGAGCGGTCATCGCTCCGCCGACGCCGCGGCCATCTTGCGCGGCGGGAGCGATCTATAATCACACGATGAATCGCTTGTTTCGCCGGGCCGCGTTGTTGACGATCGTGCTGGCGTTGCTTTCTGCGCAGGGCGTCTCGGACGCCGATCCGCCTGAGACCCCTACCCTGGATGCGACGCCGGCTTCGACCGGCGACGCCGACGGCAACACCGGCGAAGACGCTTCCGCGGCAACCGCAGAACCGGTTCCCGGGCGAACTTCCGGGGGGGCTTCCGGGAGTGGGGGTCGTCTCTCGTCGCTTCCGGGGGGCGGGAACGTCGCGGTGATCCCGATCCAGGGGATGATTTATGACTTCACCCTCGACAGCCTCAAGCGACGCGTCGACCGCGCTTTGAACAACGGCGCGACCGTGCTGGTGATCGAGCTCGACACCTACGGCGGCGTCGTTACAGCGGCGCTCGACATCGCCAAGTTCCTCAAAGACCCCTCCGAAGTCCCCGTACCCACGGTGGCCTGGGTCAACGACAAGGCGTACTCGGCGGGCATCATGATCGCCTCGGCGTGCGACGAGATCGTGATGGCTCCCGCCTCGGCGACCGGCGACTGCGCCCCGGTGCTCTACGGCCAGAACCTCGCGCCCACCGAGCGGGCCAAGGTCTTCTCGCCCATCGCCACCGAGTTCAAGAACTCCGCGGCCCGCAACGGCTACACCTACGCCACCTTCCACGCCATGTGCGTGCTGGGGATCGAGCTCTACCTCATCGAGAACCCCCAGACCGGCGAACGGCTCGTCGTGAACCAGGCCGACTACGCCGTGATGGTCGAGGGCGACCTGTCGGCCCGCGACGGCATCATCGTCGAGAGCGAAGACGCCCCCGCCCCCGGAAGTTCGGGCTCGTCGCCTGGCCTGCCGATCCCGCTGCCCGGTTCGGCGAGCGGCGGGGGGGCTGCGTCCAATAAGGTCGTGAACATCGCCGAGTCGGAAGAGGCCGGCCCCGACGACCTCGGGACGTGGGTCGCGGTGACGACGCTGCCCAGCGGCCGGGTGGTGTCCAACGGCCGCATCCACGCCGGCGTCGGCACGCTCTTCACGCCCGACGACGTGCTCGCGGCCGACATCGGGCTCTCGGCCGCCACCGTCCGCGACGACGCCGACCTCCAGCGTTACCTCGGGGCTGCGTCGGTGACGCGCGTCGGCCAGAGCTGGTCGGAGAACCTGGCGGGGTTCCTGACGCAGCTGTGGGTGCGGGTGGTGCTGTTGGTGTTGCTGGCGGTGGGGGCGTTTTTGGAACTGCAATCGCCGGGGCTGGGCATCCCGGCGGCGGTGGCGGTGATCGCATTGATCGGGCTGTTCGGGGCGCCGATGGTGATCGGACTGGCGGACATCTGGCACCTGATTTTGTTCGCGGTGGGGCTGTCGCTCTTGATCGCGGAAATCGCGGCGGGGGGGGCGACGGTTGGGGTGATGGGGATCGTGGGGGTGATCGTGATGCTGGCGGCGTTGGTGTTGTCGGTGGTCCCCTCCGGGGGCGGGGGGGGCATCTTGCCGGCGGCGGGGACGTCGCAGGAGGTGATCGCGGCGTTGCTGGCGACGCTGATCGGGCGGGCGCTGAGCGTGGCGGGGGTGGGGGTGTTGCTGCGG
>JBCBSA010000049.1:0-11808 GCA_039819425.1 Planctomycetota bacterium | reverse complement strand
CGGGGGTGTATCGTTTGCCTTTCATCTTCTGGTCCTTTCGAGTGGGACCAGACTAACGATTCAGGTGGGCCAGTTTTCGTAACCTCGACCACCCGTTTCGTTCCCCCTCGCCCGACGAAGCGCCCCCAGTCAAAGCTTCATGACCGATAACCGGCCCTTGTTGTGGTTGCCGCCCGGCGTTTTGTTAATGCTTGGCTTTATCTTTTCAGCGCGATAGTGTGTATACGAAAGTTCACGATCTCGCTATCCGGGTCTTACAAATCACGGAGGCGGATCGAAGTCGATGAGATAAGGGATAGAGAGATGTCGACCGCGCCTCGTCCGCAAGCCCAAACGGCCTCAAGGATGCATTACGCCGCCTTCGCCGTTCTTTCTTTGATCGTGTCGGTCGCGTTCCCCGTGTCGGGCCAGACTTCCGTGTGGACCGGCGCGAGCGGCGACGGCCTCTGGTTGACCGCCAACAACTGGGACACCGCCGGCGTACCCGACGGCTTCGGCGCCTCGGCCGTGGTGGGCGCTCCCCGAGGGACATTCCTCGACGGGGACGTCAACCTGGGTTCCCTCACCGTGACCGCGGACGGCGATCTCATCTTTTTCAGCGGCTTCGGGCTCGACCTGAGCGTAGGCCCGACCCGGGCCCTCCAAAACGCCGGGGCCATTACGCTCCGCGAAGGCAGTCGGCTGGGCCTCGCCCCGACGATCGAGAACAGCGGCGAGATCGACGTCAACACCGGGACGGTCGGCGGCGCCCTCGAGCTGCGGTCCGACGTCGAGCTCACCGGCGGCGGAACCATCATGCTGCGTGGCCCCGGCGCCCGCGTCTTTGCCGCCGGCGGCCCGCACCAACTCGGCAACATCAACCAGACGATCCACGGCGGCGGTCAGCTCGGACAAAACTCGATCACGATCTTCAACGGCCCCAACGGACTCATCCAAGCCGACCGCTTCGAGGAGACGCTGGTGGTCGATCCCGCGGCGGGGGTTGGCGGGCGGGCGGGGCTGACCAACCGCGGCACTCTCTCCGCTTCGGGCTCCGGCCGCCTCGAGCTCAGCGGCGCCGGCGGCGGCTGGATCGACAACACCGGCGGAGTCATCACCGGCCAGAGCATCGGAACCGTCGTGTTCACCGACGGCATCGAAGTCGTTGGCGGCACGATCGGTAACAACAACGCCGGCCTCTTCTCCGTGGCCGCCGGGCACGAAGCCGCCTTCCGGGACGTCACCTTCACCTCGCGTATCTCGCTCACCACCCGGGGCAACCTCGGCTTCGGCGGCGGATCGACCGTCCGCCTGCTCGGCGACACCACGAACAACCTCGGGATACTCAACGTCAGTCAAGCCCCCGAGGGCGAAACTACGCGGGTCCTGATCCACCCCGACGGGCACACCCTCGACGGCGGGGGGTCGTCGACCTACGCGGCGACCGGGCCGTCCTCACCACCGAAGCGGCCGGCGGCGCGACCCTCACTCTCCGGGACCAGCTGGTCCGCGGCGGCGGCCGTCTCGGCGACGACCGGCTCACGATCGTCAACCACGGAAGGATTTCGGGCACCGAAGAAGGCCAGGCCCTGGTCGTCGACCCCGGCGCCGGCGGGCTGACCAACACCGGCCGCCTCTCCGCGTTCGACGGCGGCGAACTCCGGCTCAGCGGCAACGGAGGCGGCGATTTCGACAACCTCGGGACGATCGTCGCCTCCACCCGTAGCACGGTGCGCACTATCGACAACGCCATTATTAAACAGATCGACGCGGCCACCAACACGCTGCTCGGCGGCAGCTACGAGGTCGAATCGCAGGCGACACTCGACATCGCCCCCGACGGGTTCGACGCCGCCGTGATCGCGGCGGGCGTGCATGTGGACCTGTTTTCAAACGGCTTCACCGATTTATTCGACGACGAGGCGTCGAGCTCACAGAGCACCGTCAGCCAGAACCTCACTACGAACGCCGGCTCGATTCAGCTCACGGCGACCACCCTGACCAGCCGCGCCGGCACCGTCGACAACACCGGTCGGATCAATGCCGACCGGTTCGGCACCTTCGCCGTCACCGACTCGGACGGCAACCGCGGCACCCTCAACGTGACCGGAGCCGAAGGACAGGTCTCGGGCATCAACGAAATCGACGCCGACCTCGTCGTCACCGACGGCGGCACCGTCAGCCCCGGCAACCACCCCAACCAGGTCAGTACGCTGTCTGTGCTTGGTGATGTGACGTTTGCCACTGGCGACGACGCCCCGAATCTCGAAGTCGACATTGATGACTTGAACGCCGACCGCCTCTTCGTTTCGGGCGACCTCGTGCTCGACGGCACAGTCCACGTCAACGTCACCGAAGACGTGCCCCTGCTCGGAGGCACGTTCCAAGACTACCTCATCCTGTTCGCCGCTTCGGGCAGCATCACGGGCAACTTCTCCGACGTCATCGACAACAGCGACGAATTCGCCTTCACCACCTACGTCAACGAAAGCGGGAACCGCGTCTTCCTTCGCGCCACCGTCGTCCCCGAGCCGGCGGCCGCATCCGTGCTGCTCGCCCTGTGCCTGCGGTTCACCCGACGACGCGCCCGAGGTTAGATAAACGAGATCGACTGGAGCGGAGTTAGCCGGACTTGAGCCGGCGACTTCCTGCTTACAAATCGACAAGTGGCGCTTTCAAATCGTAAAGAAAACGGGACAGGTACGTTTTTTGACGATGCCGGTTTCATTGCGGAAGGTTTACTTCGGCTCAATGCGGAGGACACGGCCGTCGATTTCGTCGGTGAGGACGTACAAGTTGCCGTCGGGGCCGGTGCGGACGTCGCGGATGCGGTCGTCGAACTGGAGGGTGGACTGGCCGACCACTTGGCCGTCTTCGAAGTGGAGGCGGCGCATCTGTTGGAGGACGAGGCCGCCGGCGAAGAGGTCGCCTTGCCAGTCGGGGAAGGCGGAGCCGGTGTAGAAGGTGAGGCCGGAGGGGGCGATGCAGGGGGTCCAGACGACCTCGGGGTTGACGGCCCCCGGGAGGGTGGCGGTGTCGCTGATGCGGGGGCCGCGGTATTCGAGGGAGTAGGTGGCTAACGGCCAGCCGTAGTTGCTGCCGGGGGTGATGAGGTTGAGTTCGTCGCCGCCGCGGGCGCCGTGTTCGGTGGCCCAGATCTGGCGGGTTTGGGGGTGGAGGGCCATGCCCTGGATGTTGCGGTGGCCGTAGGTGTAGACGTGAGGGTCGGTGGTGGGGTCGTCGTCGGTGGCGTAGGGGTTGGTGGGGTGGGGTTGGCCGTCGTCGGTGAGGCGGACGGTCTTGCCGAAGTGGGTGGCGAGGTCCTGGGCGAGGTTGCGGATGAATTCGCCGTTGAGACGGGTGGGGGGGTTGCCGCCGTCGCCGATGGACATGAGGAGGGAGCCGTCGTCGAGCCAGAGGAGGCGGGAGCCGAAGTGCTGGTTGCGGGGTTTGTCCTGGCTGACGCGGAAGAGGACCTGGAAGTCGGTGAGCTCGGTGAGGTCGTCGTTGAGGACGCCGCGGCCGAGGACGGTGCGGTTGGCGCGGGCGTTGCCGGCGGAGTAGGTGAGGTAGACGAAGCGGTTGTTGATGAAGTCGGGGTGGAGGGCAACGTCCATGAGCCCGCCCTGGCCGGCGGCGTGGATGTCGGGCAGGCCCTCGACGGGGGCCTCGCGGGTCTGGCCGTTGTGGACGACGCGGAGGAAGCCCGAGCGTTCGGTGACGAGCATGGTTTCACCGCCCCCGGAGGTTTCGCCGTCGGGCAGCCAGGCGATGGACCAGGGGCGCATGAGGCCGTCGGCGACGGTGACGGCTTTCCAGTTGGTGTCTTGGGGGGTGTCGTTGCCGACGGGGGTGACGGGTCCCTCGGGGGCAGCGGCACCGCAGGCGGGCAGGGCGACGAGGGCGAGGGTCGCGGCGGCGAGGAGTTGGGTGGTCCGGTGCGGGGTCTTGGTCACGGTGGAACCTCGGGGGGGGGCGTGAGGGGGCGGCGTTTGGTTGTGGTTAGCGTAGAGGCGGGCTTGGGGGGTGGCAACGGGGGGAGCGGGGTTGTGGCCGAAACGGTGGGGGGAGGGATTTTTTTTGAGTTTTTTGCGGTCGCGGCTGTAAGTCTCGACTTTGGGCGGCGTCTGATTTACGTTAAGGCTTCTTGGTGAGCCGTTCTGACGGTTGTACGGATCGATGTGGTTCAGGGTCGTGGTCTTTGCCGTGCGGAGCACGGCTGAACAACGAGGATTCATCATGGGACGTGTTGTGGTGCGGCGGTGTTGGCGTGTGGCGGTGGTGGTGGGGCTGTTGGGCGGTTTGGGGGCGGGAGCGGCGGCGGATTCCGGGGGCGGGGGTATTTCCGGGGGCGGGGCGGTGGTGCTGGACCCGCAGGCGGCGTGGAGGGAGGGGTGCGGGGCGGACCACTTGACGCAGCAGTGGTCGATGGCCCCCGGCGAGGGCGGGGCGATGGTGTTTCGGACGTTGGAGCCGGGCCACGCGGCGGTGTGGAACTTCCCGGCGAGGCTGGACCTGGACCCGGAGCGGACGCCGATCCTTTCGATGACGTACCGGGCGACGGGGCTGCGAGCGTCGGAGCCGAGGCGGACGGTGCTGGCGTTTTACGGCGGCAAACCCAACCACTTTACGGCGGTCCATCAGCGGCATCTGCATTCCGACGGGCAGACGCATACGCTGCGGCTAGACCTGCGCGAAGAGTTGGCGGAGAAGGGGGTCACGGCCGCGGCGTTGGTCCGGATGGACGTGCGGGTGCATGCGGGCGAGGGGGCGGGTGAGTTTGAGTTGATCGACCTGCGGTTCGAGCCGGCCCCGGATTCGCCGGGCTCGGCGGGCACGCTGGCGGCCGGTGAGCCGCGGCCGGTGCGGGTGCGGGTGGCCGACGCGGCGGGCGAGCCGGTGGCCGGGGCGACGGTGACGCTGGACCCGCATCTGCGGGAGGGACACGGCCGGCGTGAGGTTGCGACGGATGCCGACGGTCGGGCCGAGGTGTCGCCCGCCGCGACCCACAGCGCCGCTCGGGGCACGCTCGAGGTGGGGGCGCCGGGGATGACGTCGGTGGTGTTTCGTGAGCTGAAAGAGGTGGAGGCCGGCCAGACGCTGACGGCGACGCTGTACCCGACGGCGACCTACGGCGGCGTGGTGGTCAACGAGGACGGCGAACCGATCGCCGGTGCCGTGGGCGAGGTCTGGATCGATGGCATCGAGCGTCCGAATGGGCTGGGGCGTCCGTCGGTGCCGGCGCTGCGTCGCGTGCGGGTCACGACCGATGAGGAGGGGCGTTGGCGTTCGTCGCCTCTGCCCGATACCGCGAACTTTGCGCTGCGGGTCCGCTGGATGCACCCGGACTACCTGTCGGACCGATGGGGCGGCCAGTTCAGCGGCGAGCTGGCGATGGCCGAGCTGCGCGAAGGCACGGCCCGCAGCACGATGCCCCGCGGCGTGGTGGTCCGGGGCCGGGTGTTCGACCAGGACGGCCAACCGCTGGCGGGGGCGCACGTCGCGCAGGGCGACGACCGCTTCCCGTCCAACGCGCCGCCGGCGACGCGGACAGACGCGGAAGGCGTGTTCGTGTTCCCCCACACCGAGCCGGGCCGACTCGTGCTGACCGTGACGGCCAAGGGGCACGCGCCGCAGCTGGTGCAGACGAACGTCGCCGCGGGAACCGCGTCCGACGGGTTCGAGCCGATCGAGTTCCGGCTGGCCGAAGCGGCGGTGTTCCGCTTCCGGGTGGTCGACGCCGACGGCGAGCCGATCGCCGGCGCGTCGGTCTGCCCCGATACGTGGAAGGGCTTCCGCACGATCCCGGGCCGGGTCCGGACCGACGCCAACGGCGAGGCGACCTGGCACGGCCCGCACGACCCGGTGGAGTTCGACGTCTTCGCCTCGCGGGACCACGGCCAGAAGCGAGGCCTGACGTTCTCGCCCAGCAAGAGCGACGGCGGCGTGCACGTGGTCACCCTCGGCGAGCCGCTGCGCATCACCGCGACGGTCACCGACGCCGCGACGGGTGAGCCGGTCAAGGCCTTCACCCCGGTCGTCGGCATCCTCTGGCAGAACGACGGCCAACGATCGCCGCACTACCAACGCAGCGACGCTACGCCCGTCGCCGACGCCGACGGCCGGTGGGAGCAGCGGTTTGGTCACCCGTACCCGTTCCGGGTGATACGGATCGAGGCCCAGGGGTACGCCCCGGCGGTGTCCGAGCCGATCGCCGAGGACGCCGGCCACGTCGAGTTGAGCTTCGCGCTCGAGCCCGCCGAGCCGCTGGCGGGCACGCTGGTCGATGCTTCGGGTCGGCCGGTGGCGGGGGCGGACGTGTTCCTGTCGCTGGGCACCTCGAACCTCTACATCCGCAACGGCCGGGTCGAGCAAAACCGCAACCACCCGCGGGTGACCACCGATGCCCGCGGCGTGTTCTCGTTCCCGCCGCAGAGCGACGGCGAGGCGTTCATGCTGGTGGTGCTGCACGAGCGCGGCTACGCCGAGATGGACGCAGAGGCATGGGCCAGCGCCGTGGACGACGGCAGCCGGGTCGTGCTCCGGCCCTGGTCGCGGATCACGGGCCGGCTGATCGTGGGCGACCAGCCCGGAGCCGGCCAGCAGCTGGCCGTGTCCATGCACTCCCGCCACGACGAAAACCCGCGCCCGCCGTACCACGACATCAAAACCACCGCCGACGCCGACGGCCGATTCGTCTTGGACCGCGTACCGCCCGGCGAGGGGCAGGTCGCCCACTACGTGCAGGTCGGCGAGCGGCGCTGGAGCTACGACCAAGCCGAGAAGTTCGACCTCGAGCCGGGGGCGAGCCTGGACGTCGTGATCGGCGGCGGTGGCCGTCCGGTGGTGGGGCGGTTCACCTGGCCCGAGGACGCCGAGGACCGGGGCTTCGACGCCGGGCACAACTCCTTTTCCACGCACATCGATCGAGAGGCTTACACGGCCGCCGCCGAGGAACTCCGGGAGCGGCTCATGCCCGAGGGGTTCGAGGCGTTTTCTCCCGAGCAACGCCAGGCTTTCCTCGAGACGGATGAAGGCCGGGCCATGCAGCAGGCGTTCAACGACCTCAGCGAGAAGTTCCACGGACAACAAAAACGCCACGCCCTCCGCGTCCAGCCCGACGGCACGTTCCGCATCGACAACGTCAAGCCCGGCACCTACGACCTGTCGCTACAGCTCCACGAGCCGCCGGCCGGTAACCAGTGCGGCTGGGGCGACCCCACCGGCAACTTCAATCAGACGGTTACCGTGCCGCCGCTGCCCGAAGGCGTCGACTACCTCGGCGAGCCGCTGGACCTGGGCACCCTGACGATCACGCCGGTCACCCCGCCCCTGCAGGTCGGCGACGCCGTGCCCGACTTCAGCCTCCCGGTCCTGCCCGCGACCCGCGAACCCCAAGCCGACGCCGGAGACGCGGAAAACCAAGGCGACGCGCGACAAGAAATCGATCTGTCGGCGTTGCCCACGTTCGACAGCGCTTCACTCACGGGCCGGCTGACGCTGGTCTACTTCGGCGCGTCGTGGTGCGGGCCCTGCCACGCCGAGGCGCCGCACCTGACCGCGACGTGGGACGCGCTGGGTGAGGACCCGCGCTTCGCCATGCTCAGCGTCTCGCTGGACCAGACGCCGAGCGCCGCGGTGCGTTACGCCCGGGACAAGGGCTACGGCTGGCCGCAGCTGTTCTCCGAAGGCGCGTTCCGGTCGCCGGCCGTCGCCGGCTTCGGCGTCCGCGCGATCCCCAGCGTCTGGCTCATCGGCCCCGACGGCCGGGTGCTGGCCAAAGACCTCCGCGGCGCCGCGATCCTCCCCGCCGCCCGCGACGCGCTGCGCTCCGTGACGACCACCGCCGCCCGCTAACGCGCCCGGCCCCACGTTTAGCGGGTGACGCGCAGCGTCTCGCGGTCCCCCCGGATCGTCGGCGAGGGCGGCTGCGCCGCACCCGCTAAACCCCGAATCGGAACGCTTGTCACGCCTCGCCGGTCGTTTCGGATCCCCGGAGTGGAGCCAGCCGGGCTCGAACCGGCGACTTCCTGCTTGCAAAGCAGGCGCTCTCCCAACTGAGCTATGGCCCCGTGCGTCCCGGGGGACGGTAAGAGTCTAACGGAAAATTTTTTTCGGCCGGCGGCTTGATTCGCGGGCGGGGGCGCTATGCTTGTTTCAACGAGTAAACCGCGGCCGGCCGATCTGCGGGCCGGCCGCCTACCCTGTTCCGCCTCGACACCCTCACCCCGGAGACGCTCCCGATGCATCGATTCGCCCGCCCCCTCGTGTCCGCCCTCGCCCCCGCCGTCCTCGCCGCGTCCGCATGGGTTTCGCCGGCGGCGGTCGCCGAGCCGGTGGAATTCAATCTCCAGGACCCCAAGGGCGTCAACGGCGTCGTCTTCGTCCTCGACTCCAAGCTCGAACCCATCACCGGGCTGCTCGGCGGCGTCGGCGGCACCGTGAGCTACGACCCGGCCGAACCCACCTCGCTCGACGGACACATCACCGTGGACGTCGCCTCCATCGCCTTCGTCTCCGGCGGCATGACGGCCACGCTCAAGGGCGCCGACTGGCTCAACATCTCCGACAAGTTCATCGCCACGCTCGAGATCGACGAGGCGACCTCCGCCACGGCCGGCGGCGGCGAGGGCGAGCAGGACGTCACGGTCAACGCCACGATGAAGTTCGGCGGCAAGGAGGTCCCCCTGACGCTGACCATCGGCGTGACCCACCTGCCCGAAGCCGCCCAGGAACGCGGCGGGGCGCAGTCGGGCGACCTGCTCGTGCTCCGCTCCACGTTCGAGGTCGATCGCAAGGACCTGGGCATCCAGGAAGGCATGGGCTTCGATACCGTCGGCCAGACCATCACCGTCATGGCCCCGATCGTGGGATACTCCAAATGACTGACCGCCACCCGCCGCTGATGACCCGGATGACCGCCCTGAGCCTCGCCGCGGCCGTGACGCTCCCGCTCACGGCCGCGGCGAAAGCCGACACGTCTGAGGGGCCGCCGGCTGAACAGCTGATCGTTTTCGTTCAGCCGGACGCCTCGCCGCTGGCCGAGCGTTTCCAGGCCGAGTCGCTGCCCGAGCTGCGCGAGTTGGCCGACGACGCGGGGATCGCACTCACCACGGTGGACGTCGCCGACGCCGGCGGGGCCCCGGAGGCGGTGGGCATCACGCCGCTGATCGCGTATCAGAACCACCGCGGGCGTTCGATCTATCAGGGCCGGTACGAGACGCTCGACCGGGTCAAGAACTTCGTCCGCACCTCGCGGTTCCTGCCGCAGGGCGACGAGAAGTTGATCAAGCGGAACCTCCCGGTCTGGGACCGCGGCCGTTCCAAGGTCGCCACGCCGATCAAGGTCACGCCGCTGACCGGGGCGACCGACAAGCTCGGCGACGCCGCCGACACGTTCGGCAACATGGCGCAGCTCGCCATCGGTTCGGCCGACGACCGCTTCGTCATGCGGGACGAGGCCGAGCTCGGCCGTAGCGATCGGCTGTTCTACGTCGACTTCCACCCCTACCTCGGCCGCAACGGGAGGCTGTACCTGAGCCTGGCCATCTTCTCGCAGTTCCACTGCCACGACGCGGTGTGGACGCTCAGCGACGGGTCGGTCAGCGGCCCGATCGACGACGCCGAGGCCGTCTTCGCCGAAGCCTACCGCCTGATGACCGACGAGATCGTGCGTCTGCTCGGCGGGTCGGAGTTGGGGGATGGGTTCGACGTGATCGCCCAAGGCACGCCGGTCAAGGCTTGGGAAGAACTGGGCCTGCCGCTGCCGCCGGCTCCCGAGGGTGCCTCGGCCGAGGACCTGGCCAGCGTCGAACTCGTCCAGGAATGGGTCATCGACACCGCCGCCCAGGACCGCCGCCCCGCGGTGCAGTTCGCCTTCCCCGCCCCGCTCGACGCCTACTCCGGCGAAGCCTCGAAAGTCTTCGGCGGCCTCACGCTCGGCGATGACCTCGCCTTGGCCGGCATGACCGGCACGTTCTCGGCCGACCCCGCGTCCGTGACCATGGGCGAGCCCGACCTGGACCGCCACATCCACCGCAGCCTGCTCCGGGTCGCCGAGTACCCCGAGTCCAACTTCGTGATCGAAAGCATCGACACCGACGCCGGCCAGCCCGCCTTCGGCGTGATCGCCCCGGCCGTGCTCCACGGCTCGTTCACGATGAAAGGCCAGACCATCCCGCTGTCGGTCCCGGTCAGCGTCGAGGCCTTCCTCGGCGACGACGGCAAGCCGCGGCTGTCGATCGAAGGCCGATGGGAGGTCCGCCTGCTCGAGGTCTTCGGCATCGAGGGCCCGCCCGGTGACGCCCCGGCCAACGACACGCTGATCTACACCTGCTACCTCGTGTTCGAGCCCGCCGCGTAAATCCGGATCTTTTGCCGACGTCGGCCGTGTGCGGGTTATGATCTGAATCATGACCCGACTCCGATCCGTCGTCGCCCTGGCCGTCCTGCTCGCCGCCACCGCCGGCTGCAAGACCCTCTACTACGGCACCTGGGAACGCCTGGGCTACGAGAAGCGTGACCTGCTCGTCGATCAGGTCAAAGACACCCGCACGCAGCAGGAAAAGACGAAGGACCAGTTCGCCTCGGCTCTCGAGCAGTTCCAGGCTACCTTCGACTTCGACGGCGGCGACCTCGAAAAGGCCTACGATAAACTCAAACGCGACTACGACCGCTCGGCCTCCCAGGCCGACGAGTTGCGGTCCGAGATCGCCACGACCAAGTCGATCGGCGGCGACCTGTTCGACGAGTGGGGACAAGAGATCGAGGCCCAGACCAACCCCGACTTCAAGCGGCAGATGGTCGAGCAGCGGTCGGCGACGATGGACTCGTTCGACGAGATGGTGTCGCGGATGGACGCCGCCGCCGCGAAGATGGACCCGGTGCTGCGGGCGTTCAACGAGCGGGTGCTGTTCCTGAAGAGCTCGCTGAACGCCGCGGCGATCGCGTCGCTGCAGACCAACGCCGACGAGTTGATCGGCGACATCGAGGCGCTGATCGCGGAGATGAACGCGAGCATCGCCGAAGCCGACGAGTTCATCGCCGCGCTAAGCGCAGGCTGAGGTTTCGACTTTGCTCTAAAGCCCAAAAAAGTGATAGCGGGTAATGATCTTTTTTGAATACAATCTCATTCGCAGCTTCGTTAATGCTTTACCCGCTGGAAATACGGACCTTCCGCCTATCCCCGAACTAAGCGATGAGGTACAAGGTACGACAATATTTTTCGTTTATGTCTTGCCTGTATTACTGGGGATCGCTACGACTATTCTGGTCTTTCTAGCAAAAGCATATTTTAGCAATACTTTTATGCCTTGGTATAAACATAGGATTGAACAGAGTTTTACTGTTAAAGGGAGGTGGAAGGCTACTACCAATCCTTCGTATGATGCCGCTAAGAAATATGAAGAAACAATTTACATACAGCAGTTATCAGAAAAAATTTGGGGTGATATTTTTTACAAAGAAACGGTGACGCACCCTGATAACAGTACTGAAGATATTGAAAAACACTTTGAGTTTGAAGGTACCTTTGCCAACTCGGTATTATCCGCCACGTATTGGAACCCAGACCGGACGCAGAAAGGACGGGGTACATTTTGCCTTTACTCACGCGACTCCGACATCCTTACCGGGAAATACTCGTGGTATGAGCCGGATACAGGTGTGATTGAAGCAGGTGACTATGAGTGGGAGCGTCAAGAAAAATAGAAGATAAATTTTAGGCCGTCGCTAAACATTGAAGTACTTCGCGTCGGGGTGATGGACGACGATGGCGCTGGTGGACTGCTCGGGGTCGATCTGCCAGTTCTCGGTAAGTTCGCAGCCGAT
>JBCBSA010000048.1:0-11897 GCA_039819425.1 Planctomycetota bacterium | reverse complement strand
TGATCGGATTTCCCCACAAAATACTGCACTTTTCTCGTCCCGCCGTCGCTGCCAAAATGACAATCCCCGAATCCCCTTGTTTTTCAAGGCGGGCTTGACGCCGGGACGAGAAAAGTGCAGTATTTTGTGGGGAAATCCGATCATGCGGTAACCCAACCGCGGTCGGCCCGAGCCCTTCCCGTCACGGATGAACCGCTCGCATCGCCCCGTCGTTCCCACTCACGCTAGGAGAGCACCATGGCTAAGAAGAAAGTCGTCAAGAAAGCCGCGGCCAAGAAGCCGCCCACCAAGAGCGAGGTCTACGCCGCCGTCGCCGAGGCCACCGACCTGCCCAAGAAGAAGGTCGCCGAGGTCTTCGACGCGATGGGCGACGTGATGGCCAAGAGCCTCAAGAAGAACGGTACGTTCAGCCTTGTCGGGCTGGCGAAGATGACCGTCGTCAAGAAGCCCGCCGTCAAAGGCGGCAAGCTCGTCCGCAACCCCTTCACCGGCGAGATGGTGCCCCAAAAGCCCAAGCCCGCCAGCAAGAACGTCCGCATCCGCCCCATGAAGGCGCTCAAGGACATGATCAACTGATCCCACTCGCGGAGCCTCCGGTCTCCGCACCCCCGGCCCGCCCGGCGGGCCCATCCGTGACACCCCCTGGACCCTTGGCACGCTCCGAAGCCAAGGGTCCTTCTTTTTTTCGCAAGAGCGCGACACTCGGGGTTAAAATTACCCCTCCGGTTCACCGAAAGCGGTGACGAACCGAGCCCCTGCCCGCCGCCAATCTTCAACGAGACACGACGTGACCGTGACCGCCGCGACTTCGAGCCACGACATCATCGCCCGCCACGATGCGTACCTCGCGCCGAACTACGGCCGGTTCCCTGTGGCCATGGTCGAGGGCCACGGCCGGACGCTCCGCGACGCCGACGGCAAGGAGTACCTCGACCTCTTCGCGGGCTTCGGCGCCCCGGTCCTCGGCCACTGCCACCCCGACCTCGTCGCCGCGGTGACCGAGCAGGCCAACACGCTCTGGCACGTCGGCAACCTCATGCACACCGAGCCGCAGACGCACGCCGCCGAGGCGATCGCCCGGATGGGGTTCGGCGGCCAGTCGTTCTTTTGTCACAGCGGCGCCGACGCCAACGAGGCCGCGTTCAAGCTCGCCCGCCTCTACGGCAAGGCCCACCCCGGGAGTTCCGAAAATTCCGGGGGCGCGTTTGGGCGTTACAAGATCGTCTCTTGCACCAAGAGCTTCCACGGCCGATCGTTCGCCACCATGAACGCCACGGGCAACCCCGCCGTCCGCGACGGCTTCGGCCCCTACCTGCCCGGCTACACCAACGTGGCGTACAACGACATCGACGCCGTCGAAAACGCGATCGATGACGAGACCGTCGCGGTCATCGCCGAGCCGATCCAGGGCGAGGGCGGCGTCCACGTGCCGGACCCCGATTACTTCCGCCAACTGCGGGCGGCTTGCGACGAACACGACCTCCTGCTGATCTGCGACGAAGTCTGGACCGGCTGCGCCCGCACCGGCAAGGCCTTCGCCTACCAGCACTGGTTCGACGAAGGCGAGCCCGGGCCGGACGTCATGACACTGGGCAAGGGCGTCGGCGGCGGGCTCGCCGTCGGCGTGATGTGCGCCCGCCCCGAGCTGGCCGAGCTCAACAACGCCCGCACCCAGGGCGGAGTCAAGCACGCCACGACCCTCGGGGGCAACTGCTTGTCGATGGCCGTCACCGCTCGGCTCTTCGAGGTCATCGAACGTGACGGGCTGATCGAACGCGCCGCTCGCCTCGGCGATGTCGCCGCGCAGCGGCTCTCGGCCTTCGCCGCGTCGCGGGCCGACACGGTGGAGGTCCGTGGTCGTGGGTTGTTCCTCGGGTTGCAGCTCGACCCCTCGGCCGACGGGGCGTGGTTCAACGGCGCGGCCGACGTGGTGCGGCGATGCATGGAGCGGGGCCTTCTGGTCAACGCCACACAGGGCGAGGTCTTGCGGCTGGCCCCGGCGATCACGATCACCGAGGACGAGTTGGATCGCGGGCTGTCGTTGCTCGAAGAGGTGATCGCGGGATGAGACGCCACGCGTCCCCCAGCCTCGGCCGGCGGAGGGGCGTGGGCTGGACGCTGGGTGTCGCGGCGGTGTTGTGGGTCGGCGGGTGCGGGTCGCCGGCGGCGGTCGAGGACGACTTCAGGATCACACCGCTGCCGCCGCCCACGACTGCGGACGACGCCGAGCGGATCGCCGCAGAACAGCCGACTCCGGTGTTGTGGTCGACCCGGCGTCTGTTGCTGCCACTGTTTTCGACGCTGGAGGAGGCGTGGGCGGTGACGGACGAGACGGTGTTGCCCGACCTGAGCCGAACGGTTTGGAACGCCAACGGCCTGCGGGTCGGGCTGCTGTCGTCGGACGCGGCCGCTTCGTTCGGGGAGGCGCTCGGACCCAGCGCCGAGACGATCGACGGCCGGCTGCTGATGGCCGACCGGTTCGAGGCGTTACGCCGTTCGCCGCCGCTGCGGGCCTCGTTCGTGGCCGACCTGACGGTGCCGCCGGGCCCGATGAACCGGGTCGAGTTCACCGGCGGTCGGCTTCAGTTGCTGATCAGCACCCGCGACCGCGGCAACGGCACCGCCGCGGTCACGCTGATCCCCCAGCACGCCCGCCCCCGCGCGTCGCTCCTGCCGCGGACCGCGGCGGAGAAGCTGCTGGACGGCCGGGTCTTCGACGAACTGGCTATCGAACTGATCGTCGCCGGCCACCAGGCAGTCGTCGTCGGCCTCTACCGCCCCCCGCCCCCGGAAGCCTCAACTCCAGGGGCCGAACCCCCCGAGGAAGACGCCGCGATCGATCCGTCTCCTCTCGGCGTCGAAGAGCCTCGAGCCCCCGACGTTCCAGAGGCCGCCGACGAAGACACCGACCCCGAGGCGACCGACGATGACCTGCCGCCGCTCAACCTCGGCCGCGGCCTGTTCACTACGGGCATCGAAGACGACGACTTCCAACTGCTCTACGTGTTGCGTCCGAGCGTCCGGCCCTGACCCCGAGTTCGACGTTCAGCCGGCGAGGGCCGCCGAGTCGTTGACGCCGAGGCTGCGGTAGATCTGACGGGTCGCGTCGGACTTGTTGAGGGTGTAGAAGTGGATACCCGCCACGTGGTGGTCCAGCAGGTCGCGGCACTGCTCGGTCGCCCAGTGGACGCCGACGTTGGCCACCGCCGCCTCGTCGTCGCCGCAGCGCTGGATCGCCCGCAAGAGCGCCGCCGGGTAACGCGAACCCGCGGCGAGCTCGGCCATCCGCTTCATCCCCCGGGCCGAGGTGATCGGCATGATCCCCGCGACGATCGGCACGTCGATGCCCGCCAACGCGCACCGCTCGCGGAAGTCGTAGAAGTCGCGGTTGTCGAAGAACAGCTGCGTGCAGATGTAGTCGGCCCCGGCGTCGACCTTGGCCTTGAGGTAATCCATCTCCAGCATCCGGTTCGGCGTCGCGGGATGGCCCTCGGGAAAGCCGGCCACCCCCACGCCGAACCCACGCGGGTCCGGGTGACCCCGGAAGTCGCGGATAAATTTCACCAAGTCCGCGGCGTGCTGGAACGCGTCGTTGGCCTTCGAATACCCCTCAAGCCCACGCGGCGGGTCGCCGCCGAGCGCTAAGAGGTTGCTCACCCCGATCGAAGCGTAACGCTCGAGGATCTCGCGGATGTCGGCTTCGGAGTGGCAGACGCAGGTCAGGTGCGGCACCGCGGGGATCGACGTGGTCGTTTTGATCTTCTCGACCAGGTCGTGGGTCAGCTCCCGCGTCGATCCGCCGGCCCCGTAGGTCACCGACACAAACGCCGGCTTCAGCGACCCCAGGTCCCCGATCGTGGCGACCAACGCCTCGGCCGACTCCGCCGACTTGGGCGGGAAAAACTCGAACGAGAACGTCGTGGGGTGCCGGGCGAAGAGGTCTTGGATGTGCACGGGGGCTTTCCTCAGAGCTAAATATCCGTTTATCCGGATAAAATGATACTATCCGGCGATCCCCCCGCGGTCAACGGTCCATCGGCCCGCTCGGGCGTTGGGGATAAGCTACGCCCATGCAGACCGACCTGGTGATCCCCGCCCGCGACGAAGCGGAGAACCTGCCGGCCTTGGTCGCGGCGGTGGACGCGGTGCGGGAGGCGGCGGGGCTGCGGCGGGTGGTGCTGGCGGACAACGGCTCGACCGACGCCACGGCCGACCTGGCCCGCGGCGGCGGCTTCGAGGTCGTCCACGAGCCTCGGCCCGGCTACGGCGGGGCCTGCCTCGCGGCCCTCGATCACCTGGCCGACGACCCGCCGGACGCGGTCGCGTTCCTCGACGCCGATCTGGCCGACGACCCGGCCCATCTATCCGAACTGATCCGGCCGATCGCCGCAGGCCGGGCCGACCTGGCGCTGGGCCAGCGGCAACGCCTCGCCGAGCCGGGTGCGCTCGACCCGCACCAGCGCTTCGGCAACCGCTTGGCCACCACGCTGCTCCGCGTCGTCTGCGGCTACGCCTACGGCGACCTCGGCCCCATGCGGGTGCTGCGGTGGGAGAGCTACCGGCAATTGAGCATGGCCGACCGCACCTGGGGATGGACCGTTGAGATGCAGTACAAAGCGGTGCGGTACGGGCTGCGCATCGTCGAGGTGGACGTGCCCTACCGACACCGGCGGGCCGGCAAGAGCAAGATCTCCGGGTCGCTGGTCGGCAGCTTCCGCGCCGGGGTGAAGATCATCGGCACGATCGGACACTTGTGGTGGACGACGCCGCGGCGTGCGCCGGTGCCCGAGGCGGCGCGGTCTTAGGCGGGTGGAGTGGAGGGTTCGGCTCACGCCGCGTCGTACAGCGGGTACCGCCGGAACACCGGCCGCGTCGGGTCGCACGCCCGCAGCGCCGCGGCAACACGTTCGGTTAACGCCCCGAGGTGACCTACGAAATAGCCCGCCAGGCTGGGGTGTGCTGACAGCCGGGCGACGTGATCGACCACGGTCCGCTCCACGTCTTCGTGGTCCGCGGCCTTAAAAGAAGACGCCGGGGGGGAGGACGGCACCGGCACGCACTGGATCAGCAGGATGCCCGCCCGGTCGGCCGCGTCGTACAGCACGTTCGGCCCGTAGTGGTCCCGCACCAGCAGCAGCGAATCCCCCGCCGCCGGCAGCAGCCCCGACTCGTGCACCCGGTCCACGGGGATCACCGCATCGATGTCGCAGATCTGCCCGTTGACCAGCAGCGACGGGTCGAACGCCTCGCCCAACACCCGGTCGCGGCGCACCGAGGTCAGCCCGAACGTCACCGCGCGCGCGTCTCGGCCGTGTTCGCCTTCGTCCAGCGTCAGCGTCAGCCGGTATAGCGCCTGCTCGCCCATCCCCGCCGGCCACCACCGCCGCGGACGCACCATCTCGAAACGCACCCGGCCGCGGTGGTCGTCCAGGGTCACCCGCGTCCGCCCCTCGTCGTGGAACCCGTCCGACCCGTCGACCTCAACCTCCACGTCCACCACCCGCCCCCCGGAAGGTTTCACCCCGGCAATGGGCGAAGGCAGCGACACCGCCGGCAGCGTGGTGAAGTGCGCCTCGATCACCGCTTGGTCGTGATCGACGTAGCGCACGAGCGGGCGGACCGAAGCGAGACGGGTGCGGGGAGAGCAAGTCATCGGCGTGGTTCCGTGCGAATCCCCGAGGCGGGGGCTTCCGGGAGCCGGGGGGATTCATGAAAAAAGAAGAAACTCGAAGGGACTCACGCAGGCCCGGCTACTGTAAAATCGGCGGCGTCGCGTGCCAAGCGTCAATCTTTAGTTTTGCGTGGTCTTTTTTCCTTGGCCGGGAGTCATCCGTGGAGCATGTCGCTGTGTTGGATACGTCCAGCCGGGCCCGCCGGATCGGGATCGGTTTGCCGTGGCTGGTGGTGGTGCTGGGTTCTTTCGTGTGGGCCGAGCCGGCCGAGGCGCAGCTGCGGCTCCGCGACCTGTCGCGCTTCGAGAGCAAGGCCTACGTCATCCACACCAACCTCACCCGCGAAGAGGCGCTCGAGTACGGCCGGCACATGGACCTGATCTACCGGGAATACGCCAGGCGGTTCAGCGACCTCCGTGGCGGCAGCCGACGCAAGCAGAACCTCTACCTCTTCCGTACCGAAGAAGATTATCACTCGGTGCTTCAAACCGACTTCCGCATCCCGTCGCAGAACTCCGGCGGCATGTTCTTCGGGACCGGGCTGGCCACCTGGATCGAGGGCTCCAGCCAGGACTGGATCTACGAAGTCCTCCAGCACGAGGGCTTCCACCAGTTCGCCCACGACAAGCTCGGCGACCAGCTGCCCATCTGGGTCAACGAGGGCCTGGCCGAGTACTTCGGCGCCGCGATCATCGTCGACGGCGACGTCCGCCTGGGCATCGTCGACGAGAACCGCCTCGCCCTCCTCCGCGCCGCGATGGAGCGACGGCAGACGCTCGGCTTTCAGGAGCTGCTCAACCTCTCCCACGCCAACTGGAACGCCAACCTCCGCAGCGGCGCGATCCAGGGCCACCTCCAGTACATCCAGGCGTGGTCGATGGTCCACTTCCTCGTCCACGGCGACCGCGGCCGATACCGCGACGCCTTCGGCAACTACCTCATCGAACTCAGCCGCGGACGGTCGCACGAGGTCGCGTTCCGCAAGTCCTTCGGCGACAACAACGCCGCCTTCGAGCGTCGCTGGGAGCGGTTCATCGGCGAGCTCGAGGCCGACAGCTACAGCCTCGCCCTCAAGCGCATCCAGTTCCTCGCCGCCGGCGTGCTCGCGCTGCACGAGTCAGACGAGTCCGAGATCCCGGCCCCGCCGGCCGACCTCGCCGAGCTCCGCGAGCGCCTCGCCGCGGTGCGTTATCGCCAGACCGTGCGGAGCGAGTCGGGCGAGCGCACAACCGAGGCGACCGACGAATCGCTCTACCGTTACGAAGACCGCCGTGGCCGTGACCACGCGTTCGAGCTGATCCCCGCCGAGAAGGGCTCGGACCTGCCGCCGTCGTTGGCCACCCCCAAGCTCCGCCCCGCGGTGACCCTCAGTTGGACCCGCGACGGCGAAGGCCACCTCCGCCCGAAGATCGACTACGGCCGGTAAAAGCGACGGCGTTCCGAGAGAATTCGTTTACTTGCCGGTGAAGAATTTTTTCACCGCGTGCACGGTCAGCTGCCGGCCCGCTTTGCCGATAGCCTCGGTGAGCGGGATCTCTTTGGGGCAGACCTTCACGCAGTTCTGGGCGTTGCCGCAGTCGGCGACGCCGCCGGGGCCCATGAGGGTGTCGAGGCGTTCTTTCTTGAGCTTCTTGCCGGTCTCGTGCTCGTTGAAGTAGTACGCCTGGGCGATCGCCTGGGCGCCGAGGAAGTCGTTGTCCTTGGTGAACTGCGGGCAGGCCTCAAGGCAGCAGCCGCAGGTCATGCAGCGGGAGATGGCGTAGCGCTCTTCCTGCTTCTCGGGCGTCTCGCGGGGGCCGGGGCCCAGATCGTGGGTGCCGTCAATGGGGACCCAAGCCTTGACCTTGATCAGGTTGTCGAACATCCGCTGGCGGTCGACGAACAGGTCGCGGACGACGGGGAACTTGGACATGGGCTCGAGGGTGATGACGCCGTCGTCGCTGTCTTCGAGCAGCTCCGGCACGAGGGCCGAGCACGACTGCCGGGCCCGGCCGTTGACGACCATGGTGCACGCGCCGCAGACCTCTTCGAGGCAGCCCGAGTCCCAGACGACGGGCTCGACGGTCTCGCCGTCGACGGTCACGGGGTTGGCCGCGATGTACTGCAGGACGCTGATGATGTTCTGCGCCGGCCGGTGCGGGACCTCGAATTCCTGCCAGTACGACGGCTGGCCGGCGTCGTCCTGACGCTTGATGCGGACACGGAACTTATTCGCTTCGGGGTTGGGTGCGATCATGGTTGGTGGTGGTGAGGCTTGGTTTCCGATTCGGGGATCGGTTCGGTGGATCGAAAAAAGTGAAAACCTTTTCGCCGCCTGCGCGGCGTGGGCGGGGCGGGGTCGATGCCTGTCAACGCCATGAGGAGTCTAGGAACGCCCTTGCCAATAATGAAACAGAGGGCGATAAATCCCAGCACGATGGTCAAATACAGCAGAGGCGCGTCTACCGACTCGGGTCGGATCAAGTCGTGTTTCGACCAGTCGTAGCCGAGTCCTGTCAGGAACACGATCCAGGCGGTGAAGACGCAATAGCCGCGAAGGTTCTTCTCACACCACCAGCTTTTGTCGCGGGACAAGAACCCGATCTTCTTGGCCAGACGCCATTCGATCCAGATTCCTACCGTCACCGCGGCGAACAAGCTCGGCAAGAAGACGACCTGCTGGACGTTGTTGGCGACGTCTTCGACGAACAGCCAGTCGAAGAGGCTGGTGATCTGAGCGGTGGCCAAAATCCAGGCGACGACGATCGCGAGGCTGACGACAAGGCCGAGGTGAGAGCGTGTGGGGCTTTTGATCCCGGTGTAGGCCGTGAATCCAAGCCCGGCGAACAACACGAGCGGCAGGAGATAAAACAGGTGCCACAGATTGAGGTTGGCGATCCCGTCTTCGATGACCGCGGCTGCCAGCAGCCACGTGAACCATCCCGCCCCGAGCAGCAGCAAAAGGTTGGCTGACCTCAGGAGATTGAACGGAACAGATTTTAGGGCCGCGGCGGACATTCTGATTGTGGATGTTTATTTCGCGTCGGGATTTTTGCCGTTCGGGTCGGAGTACGGGGTCGTGCCGGCGGGTTTGGCTCGGTGGGGGTCCTTAGCCACCGCCGGGGGCTTGGGCGGCGGCGATGGCTTGCTCGGCCTCGGCGGGCTTTTTGTCCTCGGCTTCTGCCGCGGCGGGGACTTTGCCATAGGTACGGGCGCGGAGGGGAACCAGCGGGCTCGGAATAGGTTCCCATTCGATGGCGGGTCGGCCGGTCTCGAGGTCGTAGCCGACCTTGGCGGTGTTGTGGAACTTCTCGTCGTTGCGTTCGGTGTAGTCGCTGCGGTAGTGGCTGCCGCGGGACTCCTTGCGGGCGATCGACGCTTCGAGTAAGGCGTCGGAGTAGATCAGCATGTCGTTGAGGGCGCGGGCGAAGCTGACGTTCTGGTTGGTGTAGTGGCCGGTGTCGCTGATCTTGAGGTCGTCGTACCGGGCGCGGAGCTCGGCGAGCTTTTCGCGGCCCTGGAGCAGTCGGTTTTCCTCTTTGACGACGGTGCAGGTGGCGGTCATCTCGAGGCCGAGCTCGCGGTGGATCTCGTAGGGGTTGTGGCTGCCGGTGGAGGCGGTGATCTGCTTGACCTTGTCTTCTTCCTGCTTGACCACGTCGGCGAACAGCGACTCGGGCAGCTCGGCGGCGGGGGTGCCCTGCGGGGCGTGGGCGTAGTTGTGGACGGACAGGCCGTTGTAGAGGCCGTCGAAGATGCAGGACAAGAGGGCGTTGGCGCCGAGGCGGGTGGCGCCGTGGTAGGCGTAGTTGGCTTCGCCGAACGCATAGAGCCCCGGGATATTGGTTTGCATATTCCGGGGGTGGCCGTAGTGCAGGCCTTCGCCGGGGTCGCGTTTGGGGGTCTCGGCGGGGGTGTAGTCGTCTTGCTCGGGGTCGTAGGACTCGTAGACGGTGTAGAGGCCGCCCATGGAGTAGTGGACCGCGGGGAAGATCTTCATCGGGACTTCGCGCGGGTCGTCGCCGGTGAACTTCTCGTAGATCTCGAGGATCGCGGCGAGCTTGTTCTTGGTTTCGATGGGCAGGTGGGTGATGTCGAGGTAGACCTGGTTGCCGCCGCCGATGCCCATGCCGTCCTGGCAGACCCAGAAGATCTCGCGGGTGGCGATGTCGCGGGGGACGAGGTTGCCGTAGCCGGGGTACTTTTCTTCGAGGAAGTACCAGCGTTCTTCTTCGGGGATCTCGGTGGGGTGCCGGTCGTCGCCCTTCTCGCGGGGGACCCAGACGCGGCCGCCTTCACCGCGGGCGGACTCGGACATGAGCCGGCACTTGTCTTCCCCCGGGATGGCGGTGGGGTGGACCTGGATCATTTCCGGGTTGCCGAGGTAGGCCCCGGCCTGGTAGCAGCGGGCGACGGCGGCGCCGGTGCAGATGACGGACATCGTGGACTTGCCGAACATCAGCCCGTTGCCGCCCGTGGCGATCACCACGGCCTCGCCGCGGAAGCTCTTGATCTCCATGCTGCGGACGTCCTGAGCGACGATGCCCTTGCAGACGTCTTCGCCGTTGTCGCCGGCCCCTTTTTCGAGGACCGGCCAGAGGAACTCCCAGAACTCGAACTTGCGGATCTTGCCCTCGGCCTCGTAGCGGCGGGTCTGCTCGTCGAGGCCGTAGAGCAGCTGCTGCCCGGTAGAGGCCCCGGCGAAGTGGGTGCGCTTGAAGAGGCTGCCGCCGAAGAGGCGCAGGTCGCGCATGCCCTCGGAGGTGCGGTTGAACGGCACGCCCATGCGGTCGAGCAGGTCGATGATCTTGGGCGCCCAGTGGGTCATCTCGTAGACGGGGGGCTGGTGGTTGAGGAAGTCGCCGCCGATGAGCGTCTCGTCCATGTGCTGCCACTCGGAGTAGCCCTGCTGGCGGGCGACGTCGTTGCAGGCGTTGATGCCGCCCTGGGCGCAGACGGAGTGGGAGCGTTTGACCGGGACCAGGGAGAAGAGGTCGACGGGGGTGCCGGACTCGGCGACGCGGACCGCCGCGGCGAGTCCCGCCAGGCCGCCTCCGACGACGATCACTCGGGGTTCGTTCTGGGCCATATCCGTTGGCTGCCTTTCTGCAAAAACCGCGGCCGAGGAGAGGCTAAGGCGTCGGCCGACTGTGTCGCAATTTTAGTCGGCCCAAGGCCGACGGGCGCTTATTTCTGCATCCCGATCGCGACGTTGGGCTCCTCGACGATCAGCAGGAACACCTCCATCTGCTCGGGCGTCATGTCCTCGGTCAGGTCGAACGCCAGGGCCCCGGCCATCGCCGCCCCGAAGAACACCATCAACGCCACGAACAGCCCGACGCACACCAGCCCCCACCGCTTCATCGACGCGGTGGTGATGGTCAGGCCCCAGCTGATCGCCGCCGTCCACAGCCCGTTGGACCAGTGGAAGATCGCCGCGATCACGCCCACGGCGTAGAGCGCGATGACCCACCAGCTGTACTGCAACGCGTACGCCGTCAGCGGCAGCGACATCGGCACCTCGGCGAGGTGCTCGGGGATCGTGTGGGCCTTGCCCGCCTGGTAGCCCTCGCCGTAGAACGGCGTGAACCAGCCGAAGATGTCCCACCGCCACCGCAGCGTCGCGATGTGCAGGAAGATGAAGATCAGCGCGATGATGCCGGTGACGCGTTGGAGGAAGTAGCGGACGTTGCCGCCGTAGCCGTAGGCCTTGACGTTGTGCTTGCCGGTGAACGTGTACCACAGGCCGAGGCCGGCGTGGAAAGCGATCGCGCCCCACAGGCTCAACTCGATGAACAAGAGGTACGGCAGGTTGTGGATGAAGTCGACTTCGTGCTGGAACGTGCCCTCGCCCGTCGTCGTGTCCTGGCCCCAGATCATCTGGGCGTTGGTGAAAAGGTGCCCGATGACGAACACGCCGATGGGCACGATGCCCGATAGCGAGTGCAGCCGACGGAGCACGAAGTGGTTCTTCGCCAGCAACGCGGACGGCGACGGGAGGCTCGAGCCAGAAGGGGGGTTGAGGGCGGTCACGGCGGGTGGTCTTTCTGGGTCGGGCCCGGGCCCCCGGCCCGGCGGAACGGTTCTCTCTTTGGAATACAACAAGATCGGTTAGCCGCCACGCGCGGCGTTAGCGACCTCGACGTAGCGGGCACGCAACTCGTACAGCGTGCCGGCGAGGGTCTTGGCCTCGTCCTCGGTGAGGTTGTCTTTTGTTTTTTCCTGGAGCACGCCCAGCAGGTCGAT
>JBCBSA010000047.1:0-12064 GCA_039819425.1 Planctomycetota bacterium | reverse complement strand
CGAACGTGGCTTCTGGGGTCTTCCGGGGGTTCCGATAAAGGGAAGTGGGCGTGGGGTTGATCGCGTGGGGTGGGGGTGGGCGATAGCTCGGACGCCCGGCCGCACGAGGCGGCGGGGTGAGTGTTGAGTTGAGCAACCCCGAGCGAGGTGAACGGCGATGACGACGGACCGCGAAGCGACGTGCTGGATGCTGGCGGCGATGGCGGTGGTGGTATGGGCGGCGAGCACGGTGGGGTGCTCGGCGACGCAGTCGGACGCGTTCGGGGGAGAGACGTGGGCCGCGGGGCCGGCGGCGGCGCAGGGGGTGCCGGTCGAAGTGGTGGGCGTGGCGGATTATTGGGAAGTTGTGCCCGCGTCGGGGCGGAACGGCGCGGCCACGCCGGACGTGCGGGGATTGTCGATCGCGGCGCCGCTGGTCGAGGAGCGGGACGAACGGGGGGCGTCGGCGGTGGGTGTGTTGCGGGCGGCGTACGCATGGGCGGTAGAGGCGGAAGGCGGGGTATCGCCGTGGTCGGTGGCGGGCGGGGCGACGGGGTGGCCGAGCGGTTGGCGGGAACCGCGGGCGGGGGCGATCGCGGGGGCGGGAGCGTCGACGTTGACGTCGAGGGACCGGGCGACGTTGGGCGTGGCGGGGCTGGTGGCTTCGCTGCTGGGAGCGATGGTGCTGCTGTTCGGGGTCGAGGCGGTGGTGAAGCTGATACAGGGTCGGCGGCGGGTCCACGTTCATCGAACGTGGGCTTGGGGGGGTGCAGCTTTGGAGACGGATGAGGACGAAGTGTCCGTGTTTCGGCTGCCCGAGCCGATGGGAGACGGCGAGGTCGCAGCGGCTTCAGTGCGGCGGGCGGCGTAGACTCGCGGCGTGACGAGCGACGCCGACTCTTCTTTTGTTCATTGGGAAGCGCCGCGGGCGATCCTGGTCGACCTCGACGACACGGTCCTGGACACGACCGAGAGCGCGACGCGGGTGTGGCGGGAGACGGCCCGGGCGTTTGAGGCCGAGATCGGCCGGCCGGCGGAGGAGTTCGACCCGGTGCTGGACCGGGCGCGGGTGTGGTACTGGTCCGATCCGGAGCGGAACCGGGTGGGTCGGCGGGACGTGCAGCGGTCGCGGGTGGAGGTGACGCACCGCGGGCTGCTTGAGCTTGGGATCGACGACCACGCATTGGCGACGCGGTTCGCGGATCACTACTCGGAGCATCGGATCCGTTCGATGCGGCCGTTTCCGGGGGCGATCGAGACGCTGGCGTTTTTCGCGGGGGCGGGGGTGCCGATGGCGCTCATCACCAACGGCGACGCGCAGGCGCAACGCGAGAAGGTCGAGCACTTCGACCTGGCCCAGTATTTCCGGGCGGTGCTGATCGAAGGGGAATTGGGCTACGGCAAGCCGGATCCGCGGGTGTTCCAAGAGGGGCTGGCGGCGTGCGGCGACGCGCCGGCGTCGGGGTCGTGGTGCGTCGGGGACAACTTGAAGTGGGAAGTGGCTGCACCGCAGGGGCTGGGGATGACGGGCATCTGGAACGACTGGGAGGGCAAGTCGCTACCGGCGGGCTCGGAGGTGGTGCCGGATCGGGTCGTGCGGCGGATCGCGGAGTTGACCCCGCCCCCGGGCGTTGCCGCGGCGGCCGGCGGTTGTTGACCGCCGGCTACGTTCGGGCGGGGGTGTTTCGCATCATGTCGAGCATGGCGGCCATGAAGGCGGGGAGGTCGTCGGGGCGTCGGCTGCTGACGCGGCGGTGGTCGGAGTCGACGCAGACCTCACGGTCGACCCAGGTGGCGCCGGCGTTGGTGAGGTCGTCGGTGAGGCCGGGGGTGCTGGTGTAGGTGACGCCGGCGACGATGCCGGCGGAGATGTCGATCCATGGGCCGTGGCAGACGCTGGCGATAGGTCGGCCGGCATCGGCGAGGGCTTTGGTGATGGATTTCACTTCGTCGTAACGTCGCAGTTTGTCGGGCATCCAGCCGCCGGGGACGACCAGGGCGTCGAAGTCTTCGGGGGAGAGGTCGGCGACGGCGGCGTCACTGTGTTGAGGGTAGCCGTGCTTGCCGCGGTAGGTGGTGCCGGCGGCGAGGCCGGCGACGGTGACGCGGCAGCCCGCTTCGCGCAGGCGGTACTTGGGGTATTGCAGTTCCATGTCCTCGTAGTCGTCGCCGACGAAGACGAGGACGCGTTGGCCGGCGGTTTCGGGCACGGTCTGCTTCCTTGGGGATTGGGGGGTGAGCGGTCAGGTGCGGGGGAGCTTGGCGAGCAGGCGATGGCAGAAGGTGACGGCCATGCCGCCTTCGCCGATGGCGGCGGCGACGCGGTTGGTCGAGCCGGAGCGGACGTCGCCGACGGCGAGGACGCCGGGGCGGGTGGTTTCGAGGTGGGCCGGAGGTCGGCCGGTATCGGTCCAGTGGTCGGCGAAATCGGGGTGGGGCACCGCGTCCATGCCGGTGGCGACGAAGCCCTTTTCGTCGAGGCCGACACAGCCGTGGAGCCAGTCGGTGCGGGGGTCGACGCCGATCATCACGAAGAGCGCCGCGACGTCGAGGTCGCGGGGCTTGGCGCTATCGGGCTTGATCGGCGAGACCTGGATCTGGTTCAGTCCCTGTTCGCCACAGCAGCCGGTGACCTCGGATTCGGGGATGAGTTCGATGTTGTCGGTCTGCCCGATGCGGTCGGCGAGGTAGCGGGACATGCCTTTGGATAGGTCGGGCTTGCGGATGATCTGGTAGACGCGGCGGGCGAACTTGGCGAGGTAGACGGCGGCCTGGCCGGCGGAGTTGCCCCCGCCGACGACGGCGACGTCGCAGCCGTTAAAGCGCTCGGCCTCGGTGTAGGTCGTGCCGTAGTAGACCCCGCGTCCGTCGTACTGGCTGACGCATCCGTCGAGCCGGCGGTAGTCGGCGCCACAGGCCAGGACGATCACCCGGCCGCGGACACGGACGCCGTCGTCGAGGGTCAGCGTCTTGACCGGGCCGTCGGCGTCGAGGCGCACGGCCTTGCGCGGGTTGACGAGGGTCGCGCCGAATTTCTTCGCTTGCAGCACGGCTTTCTCGGCGAGTTCGCCGCCGGACAGGCCGGTGGGGAAGCCGAGGTAGTTTTCGATGCGGGCTGAAGCTCCCGCCTGTCCGCCGGGGTAGCGGGCCTCGATGACCAGCGTGTCGAGCCCCTCGGACGCGGCGTACACGGCTGCGCCCAACCCCCCGGGCCCGCCGCCGACCACAACCACGTCGTGGATTTTTTCGTCGGTGAGCTCGCGGTCGAGGCCCAGCCGGCGGGCGACCTCGGCGATCGTGGGGTTGCGGTCGATGCACTGGGCCCCGAGCAGGACGGGCGTCTGGTCCGGCGTGATGCCGAACTCTTCGAGCAGGGTCTGGCTTTCGGCGTCCTGCTCGACGTCGAGGAAGCGGTGCATGACCCCGTTTCGGGTGAGGAAGTCGCGCAGCTCGTAGCAGCGCTCGGAGTACCGCGACCCCAACAGCTTGACCGCGCCCAGGTCGTTGCCCTTGAGCCACTCCCGCCGATCGATGAGGCAGCGCAGGATGATCTCACCGACGTAGGTGTGTTCGGTGATGAGGCGGCGCAGCGCCTCGCGTTCGAGGACGCAGGCCTCGCAATCCACGGCGGCCTCGGCCTCGGCGACGGTGGGCTCGCCGGTGAACATCGCGATGTCGCCGATGAACCGGCCGGCGATGACGTGGGCGATGAGCTGGCGTGCGTCGGGGCCTGACCGCTCGTGGATGTCGACCTTGCCGGAGCGCAGCCAGATGAACGGCGCGTCGCGTTGCCCGTGGGTGAAGAGGGTCTCGCCCTCGGCGTAGCGGCGACACGTGCCGTAGCGCATCACGATCTCGCCGTGCTCGTCGCTGAGCTCGGGGTGCAGCCGGGGGTGTTCGGGGTCGACGAGTTCGAAGGTGGCTTGGGGCATGAGCGCATCGTAGCCCGATGCGTGCGGCCGGCTGGGGATCAGTGTGATCAGGCCGACCGCGCGACTTCCGCTACCGCCGGCGTGGGCCGTTCGTGCTGCCCCAGCAGCGGCTCGGTCCGGCCGAGCTTCCAGACATAGTCCATCGGCTCGACACGCGTCGCCAACTCCAGCTCGACTCCGTCCTGCCCGATCGACGCGAAGTAGCTCAGCTCGGCCCGCTCGACCGCCACGGGCGTCTCCCGCCACGCCGACTCGTCCCGCCGGACCTCGGCGATGCGGAGCCGACGGCATCCCGCGTCGCCGGTTACGGCCAACGCATACGGCTGATACTTCAAGAACTCCTGCGCATCGGTCGGCGTCGGGAAACACGACCCCGGCGGCAACGCCACCGCCCCGCTGCCCAGACGCAGCACCGCGTCCGCCCTCCCGTCGGCCGCCTTCACGTCCAACGCATACCGACCTTCGGCCGCGTCGAGGGCGATGTCGGCGGCGTGGAACCTGAAGTCCGTCGTCCAGTTACCGACCGTGCCCAGCACCCGGGCGTCCGCGTCGCTGCGCAGGAAGTACAGCCCCCGCCGCACGTCTGCCCGATTGGTCATCGCCTGCACCAGCAGCCGGTACGCGACATGGTGGTAATTCACCCCGAGCGCCTCGGGCGCATCGATGCCCCCCGGAAACCCGGGCCGCATCCCCACGACCCGGCAAGCCACCACGTTCCAGAACGCCCACGGCCCGCGCGTCACTAATTCTAACCCCTCGGGCAGCAGCCCCGCCACGCTCGCCGCCGGCGTGCGGTAAGACAGCAACACCAAATCCGTCAACCGTCCAACCATCGTGAGGTTCATTCCGTCACCAGCCTTTCCAGCGCGATCGCTAATCCAACCACCGCTAACAAAAACCCATTCATCCCCACGACCCACACCCCCACCGCCGTCCACCGGCGGACGCCCACCGTGGGCGCGTACCGCGTGAACACCCACCCCATCGCAACGTCGGCCAGCAACACCCCCCCCACCAACGCCAGCCACGGGTGGACGCTCGGCGTGGTGTGTTGTGCCGCCAACACGAGGCACGCGGTCAGACCGATGGCCATCGCCGTGCTGCCCACGGCCATGGTCCAGACGCACCAGTCGATCCGTGACCGCCGCAGTCCGCGTGGGCTGGCCATCCACACGCCGGCCAACAACGCGGGCCACGCCAACCCCGCCGCGAGCAGCACGCTCGCCCCGACGAAGCCCAACGCCTCAAAACCCCACACGGCGTAGGCCCCCGACACCGCCAGCGACAACGCCGTCGCCACGCCGCGGAAGCACCAGCCGTCGGGGTGCCACGCCAGCGTCGTCGTGTCACTGGAGACGGCGGCGGCATGCTCCGTCGGGCTCGCGAGACGGGGCTCGGTATGTCGCAACACGGCGAGACTCATCGCGTCACCTCCGGCAGTTCGTGCATACGTCGCTCGTCGAGCGCCTTGATCGTGGGCGGCCCGATGCGTGGCGGGACCCGAGCATCGGTCCGGGGCAGACACCGCCCCACGCCGCAGCGCTGCCGGTTGAGCCACCGATAGAAGCCGCTCGCCCAGGCCGTGTAACGGTCATGGCCCAACCGACCCACCACCGGACGCAGCCCCACCGCCGTCCGCAGCACCGCGGCCAACGCCGCCCCGCCCCGCCGCACGCCGCCGTGTTCTTCGTCGACGACGATCAACTCGTGGATCGGCTCGCCCTCGCCGACGCGGAGCGCGGGGAACCGGGCGTGTGCCTCGGTCGTGCCCTGCGGCACGAACTCGATCGGCCGATCCACCCGCCGCCGGGCAAACCACCGCCAGGCGTGGACGCAGGCGGGGCAGTGCGGGTCGTAGAGGACGGTGAGCGGTTTCATAACACGAGCGACTCAGGAAACGGAGTGAAAAAACTTCCGGGGGTTGGGGGGTTAGCCGGTGAGGCCCAGGACTTTGCGGACCTTGGAGCCCATCTTCACGAACTTGATGACGGCCCCGGTGGGCAGCGAGCGGATCTGGGTGTACCAGCCCGAGAGCTGGTCGAGCAGGTCGTGGAGGTCGTTGAGGCGTTGGCGGGTGTGATCCGTGTCCTGTTTGGACGCTTTGGCCTCTTCGACGCACTCGCGGAGGAGGGCCAACGTCGGGTCGATCTCGCGTCGCTTGCGCTCGTCGAGGATGACCTGGAACATCTCCCAGACGTCGGCGGTGGTGACGAAGTGGTCGCGTCGCTCGCCGAGGACGGGGGCGGTGTGGACGATGCCCCAGCCCTGAAGTTCTTTGAGGGAGGTCGAGACGTTGGAGCGGGCGACGCCGAGGGTCTCGACGAGGTCGTCGGCGTTGAGCGGCCGGTCGGCGACGAAGAGCAGGGCGTGGACCTGAGCGACGGTGCGGTTGACGCCCCAGCGGGCGCCCATCTCGCCCCAGTGGAGGACGAACTTCTGCTGGACGGGGGTCAGGGTCATGGCGGTCGTTCCGTTCGGTTGCTTCTGTTTATACAGAAAATACCGTCGAAACCGATCGGCGTCAAGCCCCGCCAAAAAAAACGCGCGCCGGGCTCAGGTAGTGGAGATGCGAGGGCGGGGTGCCGTGGTCAAGCGCAGCGCCGGCCACGCCGTGAGACCGGAGCCCCCGGGGAGTCGTGGCCGGCCCTCGCTGCGCCCGCTTGACCGCGGCACCCGAGCAAGGGTGGGCGTCGGCCGGGTCAGTCGGCGGCGAAGCTTTCCCGGGCGTGGCGGATCAGGCCCAGCCCGATGAGGCCCAGGCCGACGGCGGCGAGGGGGTTGGACGGCAGCGGCCCGTGTTCGGGGTGAAGCCCGGCGGCGAGGGCGACGGCCAGAGCGGCCGCGGCGAGGGCGAGTCGGCAAAAGAAAGTCATCGAAGCCTCCGAGCAGACGAGCATCTATTGAGGGAGATCGTTCCGGAGGTGGTTCCGGGATCACACCAAGCCGACGATATGTCCAGCGTGCACGCAAACCGGATCGCGCAAAAACCAACGCGATAACCCCAACGGACCCGACCGACCGGCCCGTTCCGTCCGCGGCGCGCAGGTCAGCGGGCGAACACGCCAGCCGACACTACCCCTCGGGACCAAACTTACGGACCCGGCCGCCGCGGGGGGTGGTCGTGACACCCGGTGGGTGAAACGGTAAACTTTTATCGTTTTACGCTGGCTCCTATGGGCCCGCCGCCCGGCCCGATCGACTCTCCGTTTCCGTCAGAACCCGTGCACAAGCCGCGAAGCTCCGCCTTGGCTGTATCTCCACCCGACGACCCGAAGAAGCACACGCCGCTCTCGGCGGCCGGCTCGGGCTGGCGCCCGCTCGACACGATGTCTCTGGGGAGTTGGATCATCGTCGCCATCGCGGTGGTCTCGAGTGTGATCGTCTTGGCGTTGCCCGTGCCCGATCGGCCGGGGCTGGAGTTCTGGACGTTCGCCCGCAACCACTCGAAAATGTACGCACCGCTGTCGGAGCGGTGGAACCGCCGGGTCGAGGAGACCGGCGAGGGCGAGTTGATGAACCTGTATCAGTTGGAGTTCACGGCGCTCGAGCGCCGGACACTCAACGGGTTCTGGGCCGGCACGCCGCTGGCGGACCTGATCGAGATCGAGGGGGGCAGCTTCTACAAGTTCGTCACCGGGCCGTTGGAGGACGTGGGGTTCGTCGACCTGACCGACCTGCTGCACGACGAGGGGATCTACGAGACGCTCAACGCCCCGTCGCTGACGGCCTGGACCAACCGCGGCCGGGTGTTCGGGCTGCCGCACGACGTGCACCCGGTGCTGCTCGCCTACCGGGCCGATATCGTCGAGGACGAATTGGGCATCGACGTGTCGACGATCCAGACGTGGGACGACTTCGCCCGGGTGATGTCGGCGGCGAAGGCGGACTTCGACGGCGACGGGCGGATCGACCGCTACCCGCTGAGCTTCTGGTTCAACGACGTGGGCGCGTTGGAGGTGCTGATGCTCCAGGCCGGCGGCGGGACGTTCGACGCCGACGACAACATCATCGTCGCGTCGGAGGCGAACGCCCGGGTGCTGGCGACGGCGGTGAGCTGGTGCTTCGGGGAGGACCGCATCGCGATCGACGCGCCCGAGTTCGACGCCGGCGGCAACCAGCTCAAGCTCGACGGCCGGGTCGTCTGCGCAATGATGCCCGACTGGCTGGCGGGCATCTGGAAGAGCGACCTGCCGCAGCTGGGCGGCAAGATCAAGCTGATGCCGCTGCCCGCGTGGGAGCCCGGCGGCCGACGCACGAGCGTCCGCGGCGGCACGATGCTGGGCATCCCCCGCGCCACGGTCGAGGCGGGAGAGTTCGAGGACGCCTGGGCGTTCGCCAAGTATCTGTACCTCGCCGAGGAGGTGGCCCGGGAGCTGTTCCTGACCGCCAACATCATCTCGCCGGTGAAGAGCTACTGGGACCGGCCGTTCTACCACGAGCCCGACCCGTACTTCAGCGGCCAGCCCAGCGGCACGCTCTACATCGACCAGGCCCCGCACGTGCCGCCGCGGACCAGCCACCCGTTCCGCGTCGTGGCGACGACCGAGATCGGCCGGGCGGCGAACAGCCTGCGCAACTACGCCGACGCCCGGGGCGTCTACGACGTCGAGTCGCTGCTGCCCGAAGCCCGCCGGCTCCTGGCCGAGGCCCAGGAGCAGGTGCTCAAGCGGATGGAGCGCAACGTCTTCCTCCAGATCGAGACCGCCGGCGGCGAGACCGACAACGCCGACACCGATGCGGACGCGGGGGGTTCGTCGTGAAGGGCCACAAACTCGCCCCCTACCTCTTCGTCGCCCCGTTCCTCACGCTGTTCCTGGTGTTCATCGTCTACCCGCTGCTGCAGTCGGTGGCGCTGGCGTTCATGCAGACCAACGGCCCGATCTCGCGGGAGTTCGTGGGCCTGAGCAATTTCGACTGGCTCTTCTCGGTCGACCGCGACTTCTGGACGTCGATCCTCAACATCCTGATCTACACCGCCGGCTCGATGTTCATCCAGCTCCCGGCGGCGCTGGGTCTGGCGATGCTGCTCAACCGGCAGGACGTCAAGGCCCGCGGGTTCTGGCGGATGATCTTCTTCGCCCCGATCCTGGTCGGGCTGGTGTTCGTCGCGATCATCTTCGGCCTGCTGTTCGCGCCCAACAACGGGATCATCAACCTGTTCCTCAACGGCTTCACGGGCTGGCTGAACGCGTGGGTGCCGTTCTACCCCGACGCGTGGGTGTTCGACATCGAGTTCCGCTGGACGGCGGAGTACGCGATGCCGGCGTTGATCATCGCCTCGTTCTGGATGTACGTCGGGTTCAACATGATCTATTTCCTGGCGGCCTTGCAGAACGTGAGCAAAGACCTGATGGAGGCGGCGGAGGTGGACGGCGCCGGGCCGTGGCAGCGCTTCCTGAACGTGACGATCCCGGCGATCCGGCCGGTGGGGACGTTCGTGGTGCTGCTGTCGCTGATTGGCAGCGTGCAGCTATTCGAGTTGCCTTACCTGCTCATCGGCCCCGACGGCGGGCCGGGGCAGAAGGGCCTGACCCCGGTGATGCACCTGTTCGCCGAGGGCTTCGACAAGGGCGACCTCGGCTACGCCAGCGCGATCGGCTGGCTCATCGCGGTCGTGCTGTTCGGCGTGGCGCTGGTGCAGAAGAAGCTGGCGGACCCCGGGACGGAGTAGGCGACGATGCGCAAGAAATGGTGGGTCCCCTGGGCCATCTACACGCCGCTGACCGTCTTCGCGCTGGTGACGCTGGTGCCGTTCACGTACCTGTTTTTCTCGGCGTTCAAGACGAAGGAGGCGTTCTTCACCGGCGCGTTCTGGCCGGTCGAGGACGGCGGGCCGTGGTGGGCGGTGGACTGGTCGGGGTTCACGCTGACCAACTTCACGCGGCTGTGGACCGAGGTGCGGATCGGCGAGGCGTCGTTCCTGCGGGCGGTGCTCAACTCGTTCTTCTTCGCGTCGGTGATGAGCGTGCTGGCGACGCTGGGGGCGGCGATGGGCGGGTACGGCCTGGCGAAGTTCCGCTTCCGCGGCCGGCAGCTGATCGAGACGATCGTGCTCGGGGCGATCGTGATCCCGGGGGCACTCTTGATCGCGCCGGGCTACTTCCTGCTGTACCAGCTGGGGCTCTTGGACACGTATGCCGGGCTGATCCTCCCGGGGGTCGCGCCGGCGTTCGGGGTGTACCTGTTCCGGCAGTCGTTTTTGGCGTCGATGCCGACGGAGATGATGGAGGCGGGGCGGATCGACGGGTGCAGCGAATGGCGGATCTTTTTTCAGCTGGCGCTGCCGATGGTCAAGCCGATGGTCGGGGCGTTCGTGCTGATCACGTACCTGGCGACGTGGACGAACTTCATCGGCCCGCAGATCGTGATCCAGACGCCGGAGAAGTACCCGCTGGCGGTGGCGGTGGCGCAGCTGCGCGGGCCGTTCAGCATCGAGTACGGCATGATCATGGCGGGCACGCTGGTCGCGGTCGCGCCGGTGCTGGGGCTGTTCCTGCTGTTGCAGAAAGACTTCATCGCGGGGCTGACGTCGGGGTCGGTGAAGGGGTAATCGACCGGGGATAGACTTGCGGCATGAGCGCAAGGGTGATCGTGGTCTTGGCGGGGGTCGTGGGCTTCACCGGGGTGTTAGCCGGCGCGTTCGGGGCGCACGGGTTGGAGGGGCGAGGCGTCTCGGAAGAGGCGCTGGGCTGGTGGGAGACCGGGGCGCGGTATCACCTGATCCACGGCGTGGCGCTGCTGGGCGTGGGGTTGCTGGCGTTGCACCGGCCGGGCGGGTTGGCGACGGCGGCGGCGGTGGCGTTCGTGTTCGGGGTGGTGGTGTTTGCCGGGACGCTGTACGCGATGACGCTGGGCGGGCCGCGGTGGCTGGGGGCGGTCACACCGATCGGCGGGCTGGGGTTGATGGCGGGGTGGGTGTTGACCGCGGCGGCGGCGTTGGGGGGCACACGGGGTGTGGGGTCCGGCGGGTGAGGGCCGCCGGGCTCTGTACAGAGCCCCGTCTCATGCTTAACGGGTGACGCGGAGCGTCCCACGGTCCCCCCCGGAACATCGGCGAGGGCGGCTTCGCCGCACCCGCTAAACATACATCTGGTGACGGTCAATAACTTTCGGTGCGGCCGTCGACGCGGAAGAAGTTTCGGGGGTTGTAGAGCAGGTAGGCATCCATCGGCTCGAGGGGCGGGAGGTTGACGTAGCTGCGGCCGTGCTCGTCCTGGAGGAGGAAAGCGAAGTACCAGGGCCGAGGGGCGTCGCCGGTCGGACGCTGGCGGACGCTTTCTTCGCGGACCTCGTCGACGATGTGGTTGACCCACTTGAGTTCGACGGCGCGGTCGGCGAACTCTTCCCAGTCGCCGCGTGAGTTGTTCTCGTACATCTGGGCCTTGAACTCGTCGGGGGTGACACCCATCTTCTCGGCGACAGGCACGGCGAGGCGAGATTCCCACTCCTTGAGCATCTCGACCTGTTCCTCGATGTCGGTCATGTTGCCGAAGGCACCGGCGGACATCTGGTGGTGGAGCATGATGGCGTTGGGGTAGGCGTAGCTGTGGTCGGCGAGGGTGGTGATGACGGCGGCCATCGAGGCGGCGAAGGACTTGACGACGACGTGGATGGGGGCGTCGCTGGTCTCGATGGCCTCGACGATGCGGTAGCCCTGGAGGACCGAGCCGCCGGGCGAGTTGTCGATGATGAGGAAGATGGGTTTGGTGGGGTCTTCGTTGTTGAAGTAGTGGATGCGGTCGCAGACGTAGTCGGCGGTGCCGGTGATGATCGGGCCGTTGAGGGCGATGCGGCGGTCGGAGACGTGGAGGACGCCGTCGACGAAGGGGGCGTCGCGGTACTGGAGTTCGTCCTGCACGAGGTCGGCGAGCCGTTCGTCGGCCTGGCGCTGCTGGAGCGCGGCTTGGGCGACGGCGAGTTCAGCGGCGGCGGCGGCCTGGGCGGCTTCCTGTTCGAGGCGAGCGGCGCGGAGCTCCTGGGCGAGGACCTCGTTCTTGGTGCTCAGCAGGACCTGGCGGTGCTTGGCTTCGGCGAGCTCGGCCTGGCGCTCGGCGGAGGCGAGCTCCTGCTCGGCGCGGAGGCGGGCGGTCTGGGCCTTGAGGTCGGCGAGTTCGGCGGCGAGCTTGGCCTGCTTCAGCTTCTGCTCGGTGGTC
>JBCBSA010000046.1:0-12075 GCA_039819425.1 Planctomycetota bacterium | reverse complement strand
TTTTGTGGGGGGGGGGGGGTTGGGTGGTTGGGGGGGGGGTTATCTGGGGGCGGGGGGGGGTTTGGGGGGGGGGGAGCCCCCGCTTTCAATCGGTGGGATTGGGGTGGGGGCGGCGTCAGGCGGGGACGGCGGCGGGCAGGAGCAAGGTGCGGAGCTCGTCTTCGGAGTGTCGGCGCGTGAAAGCGACGAAGCGCTCGCCGTCTTCGCGTTGGTCGAGGTAGGTCTGGATGACGTGTTCGAGGAACCCGGGCAGCTCGTCGGCGGGGACGGGGCCGACGAGGTGACGGGCGAGCCCCTGTTCGAGGTCGCTGCCGCCGCCGAGGTAGACCTGGTAGGCCTCGCGGCCGTCTTCGGTGGACGCGCCGAGGAGGCCGATGTCGCCGATGTAGTGCTGGGCGCAGGAGTGGGCGCAGCCGGTGAGGTGGAGGTTGATCGGGGAGTCCATGCGGTCGCCGAAAACGGACTCGAGGTGTTCGACGAGCATGGCGGCGTGGGACTTGGTGTGGGCCGCGGCGTACTTGCAGCCGAACTTCCCGGTGCAGGCCACGGCCCCGGCGGCGAACGACGAGGCGGACGTGGTGAGCCCCAGCGCCTCGATCGAACGCAGCACGACGTCGACGTCGGCCTCGGCGATCCAGGGGATCATGAGGTTCTGCCAGACAGTCAGCCGCAGGTCGTTGCGGCCGAACTCCATGGCCAGCCGGCCCAGGCCGCGCATCTGCTCGGGGGTGAGCTTGCCGACGGGGAGGTTGACGCCGATGGCGCAGAAGCCTTCCTGGGCTTGGGGCTGGACGCCGATGTGGCCCTGGCGGTCGATCGGCTTGCGCGGGGCGCAGGCGGATTCGGGGACGCGGTGAAACTTCGCCTCGGGGTTGAGGGCGGTGAGTTTTTCCTGGGACTTTTCGAGGTACCAGTCGAAGCCGTGTTGGTCGAGGACGTACTTGAGGCGGGCTTTCTTGCGGTTGGTGCGGTCGCCGTGCTCGATGAAGACCTGGAGCATGGCGACGCAGGCGTCGACGGTGTGTTCGGGCTTGAGGACGACGCCGGTGTCCCGGGCGAAGTCGAGGTGGCCGGTGATGCCGCCGAGCAGGAGCCGGCAATACACCCCGGGCTCAAGCCCGTCGGTTGCTTCGGTCAGCTCGGTGGCGAGCAGGGCGATGTCGTTGGTGTCGCTGACGCAGGACAGCCGGCCGCCGTTGTCGAAGCTGATGTTGAACTTGCGGGGGATGCCGTGGAGGTCGGGGGTGTTGAGGATGTGGTGGTGGAGCCGGACGGCGTGGGGCGACAGGTCGATCAGCTCGTCGACGTCGAACCCGGCCGAGGGCGAGGCGGTGATGTTGCGGACGCTGTCGGCTCCGGCGCCCTTGCTGGTGAGCCCGGTGTCGGCGAGTCTTTCTAAGAACGTCACCATGCTGTCCGGGGGGATCTCGCGGACCTGGAGGTTGCCGCGGGTGGTGACGTGGGCGTAGCCGCCGGCGAGCTGCTCGGTCAGGTCGGCGAGGCCCAGCATCTGGTCGCCGCGGAGCTTGCAGGCGGGGATGCGCAGCCGGCACATGAACCCGGCCTGGGCGGGGGCGACGTTGAACATGCCGTGGTGCTTGAACATGAACGTGTCGATGCCCTCGGGCATCCGCCCGGCCTCGGCGTGGGCGCGGAGCTTGGGCCAGAGCTCCCAGGGGTGCGTCTCGTGCTTGGCGACTTCTTCCTTGGCCAGGTCCTCGAACGGCGTGCCGTGGACAGTCACGGGCTGCGGCCCGGCCGAGTCCTGCTCCGGGACGAACAGGGCCTGGAGGTCGAGCTGGGCGAGCAGGTCGGCGAGGTAGGCCTGCTGCTCGGGGGTGAAGCCGTCGTATTGGGGGCGGTTGGCTCCGCACATGGTGGGTTCTCGGATCGGTCGAAAGGGGGCTGAATCGGTGCCGGGCATCACGCAAAAGGCGTCGCCTCTCTCGCGGGTGGAGATCGGGGGACGCCTTTGTCCGGGATTCGGCTGGTGGATGGATGACGAGCGGGTGTGATCCCGTGTGCGTCGCGATACGTGTGCAAAAACTGTGCCGACCGCGACGGAGGCCTCGTCTGTTTTAGGGAGCACAGGTGTTGACGAGAACGAGAGGGACATCCCGCGGGGTTAGCGGGTGGTTCGACGAGGGTGGCCGGGCGTTCGGCGTGCGCGCTGCGTAACCAGTGATCGATGGCTGCGCACTCCGTAGGCGGTCGGCGGCGAACGAAAGTGGGTCCTCGGCGATTGAGGGGCCCCCCGCATATTTGGCACGACCGTTGCATACATGCAATCGGACGCACATCCCCCGTGCGTTCGGTCTCCTGCGTGAGCCTGCGAAAGCAGCCGCCCCGAGGCCGCTTGGGCGAAGGCCGATGTGGGCCGTCGTCAAGTCTTATCAACAACCTGGCGTGATCGAGACCCGCCACGATCGGCGGACCTCGCCTCCGGACAACGACGTCCGCTCCCGGCGCTCATGCGGCGGGGAGACGTCGCTTGTTTGTTTTTTGGGGCGAAGGAACGCTCCGCCCTCAGCCTGCTTTGGACCCGTCAGCGGCTTTCCGGCGTGCATCGGAGAAGACACGCCCGAAGCCGGATCACCCCCAGCCCGAGAGAGACCCCGACCATGACACTGACCGACCGCCTCGTTGACCTGCAAGACCGCCTCCGGCCGCTCGCCTTCACCGGCCTCTTCGGCGCCGGCCTCGGCTTAGCCGGTCTGACCCCCGGGCTGGCCCCCGCCGCCGCCGAACTCGGCCCCGCCGAGGTCCCCGCCCTCGAAGAAGAAGGCGAAACCGAGCCGCTCGACCTCGAAAAAGACGAGCTCAAGTTCGGCTTCATCAAGCTCACCGACTGCGCCCCCATCGTCATCGCCAAGGAAAAGGGTTTCTTCGACGACGAAGGCCTCTCCGTCGAAGTCATCGCCCAGCCCAACTGGAAGACGCTGCTCGACAACGTCATCACCGGCGAACTCGACGGCGCCCACATGCTCTCGGGTCAGCCCATCGCCGCCACCATCGGCTTCGGCACCAAGGCGCACATCATCACCGCCTTCACCATGGACCTCAACGGCAACGGCATCACCGTCTCCAACGCGATCTGGGAACAGATGCAGGAGAACGACTCGTCGCTCGACACGCCCCAGCCGGTCCACCCCATCACCGCCGACGCCCTCAAGCCGATCGTCGATGAGTACATCGCCGACGGCAAGAAACTCCAGATGGGCATGGTGTTCCCCGTCTCGACCCACAACTACGAGATCCGCTACTGGCTTGCCGCCGCCGGCATCCACCCGGGCATGTACACCGCCACCGACATCGGCGGCCGGACCGACGCTCAGGTCGAGCTCTCCGTCACCCCGCCCCCGCTGATGCCCGCCACCCTCGAAGCCGGCAACATCCAGGGCTACTGCGTCGGCGAACCCTGGAACCAGCAAGCCGTCGCCAAGGGCATCGGCGTGCCGGTGACCACCAACTACGACGTCTGGAAGAACAACCCCGAAAAGGTCTTCGGCGTCACCAAGGCCTGGGCCGACGAAAACCCCCAGACCATGCTCGCCGTCACCAAGGCCCTCATCAAAGCCGGCCGCTGGCTCGACCAGACCGACGCCGAAGGCAACCTCGTCAACCGCGAAGAAGCCGCCCGCATCCTCTCCCGTCCCGACTACGTCGGTGCCGACTTCGACGTCATCAAGAACTCGATGACCGGCTTCTTCTTCTTCCAGAAGACCGACAAGCGCCCCATGCCCGACTTCAACGTCTTCTACAAGTACTTCTGCACCTACCCCTGGTACTCCGACGGCATCTGGTTCCTGACCCAGATGCGCCGCTGGGGCCAGATCACCGAGCCCAAGTCCGCCGAGTGGTACCACGAGACCGCCAAGGAAGTCTACAAGCCCGACATCTACCTCGAAGCCGCCCGCATGCTCGTCGACGAAGGCTTCATCCAGGAATCCGAAATCCCCTGGGACACCGACGGCTATAAGCCCGCTACCGACGAGTTCATCGACGGCAAGACCTACGACGGCAAGGACCCCCTCGGCTACCTCGCCAACTTCGAGATCGGCCACACCCAATAACCCCCGCAACGGAACCCACCCGCGGGCCGGCCGAGAGGCCGCCCCCGGGTTTCCCCCTCGCCCCCGGAAATGAATCCCTCCGTTTCCGTAAACACCTTGGATGCCCTCATTAAGCCGAGGGCTGAGCGTAGCAAAGACCCGGATCATCCCTCATGAAAAAGAAGATCAAACACGGCCTGCTCAAAGCCATCGACCTCACGGCCCTGGGTTTCCTCGAACCCTACGTCCGCCTGGCCTACGGCGAAGAGCCCAAGACCCAGCTCAAGAAGATCGGCCGCTTCACGGTGATCCCGGTCGTCGCGATGATCGCGGCCATCCTGGTGTGGTGGTTCGTCATCACCCCCAAGGTCCAGACCAAGGCCGGCCAGCTCCCCTCGCCACCGATCGTGCTCGACTCCGCCACGGCTTTGCACACCTTCGCCACCCGCGAGAACGCCAAGGCCCGCGCCTACACCACCACCGGCGAAAGCCGTGAGCGTTGGCTCGCCGAGATCGAGGCCGAGCTCGACGCCATCGGCCCCGAGGTCGAGGCCGCCAACCAGGCCGTCGAAGACGCCCGCGCCGCCGAGGCCACCGCCAAGGACGAACAGATCGCCCCGCTGCAGGCCCGCGTCGATGAGCTCGAAGACACGCTCAAGACGCAGAAGAAAGCCAAGCAAGATGAGCTCAAGGAACTCGCCGCCACCCTGCCCGTGGGCCCGACGCCCGAGCGGACCGCCTACCTCACCGAGTTCGCGACGCTCGAAGCCTGGGTCGACGAGCAGGAGGTCGTGATCGACGAGATCGACGACCAGATCAAGGCGATCCGCGACGAGAAGGACCCCGCCGTCCTCGCCGCGTTGTCGAACCAGACCGCCGTCGCCGAACGCGAGCAGTACCTCAAGAAGATGGTCGAGCAGCTCGGCGGCGACAGCCGCGAGGCCCGTGTCGCCAAGGGCCAGGAACGCCTCGACGCCGCGACCGAGAAGTTCTACGCCGCCGAGGGCGCCGCGGCCTACGCCGCCGCCCGCCGCGTCGTCTCGGCCCAGAGTCGGCTCGACAAGGCCGAGGAGTCCAGCTACGCCAAGCCCGCCACGCTGTACTACCAGATCCGCCGGTCGATCCTCTGCGTGTTCACCGGCTTCATGCTCGGCTCGCTGATCGCGATCCCGATCGGCGTGCTCTGCGGCCTCAGCACCACGTTCATGGGCGCGATGACGCCGTTCATCGCCCTGTTCAAGCCGGTGTCGCCGATCGTCTGGCTGCCGATCGCGTTGATCGTCGCCTCGGCGCTCATCCCCGACCCCGACAAGCACTGGTTCACGCAGTGGCTGTGGGAGCTGCCGCTGATCGGCCCCTACGAGATCAACCCCGCGTTCCTCGCCTCGGCCGTCACCGTCGCGCTCTGCTCGCTTTGGGCGACCATGGTCAACACCGCCCTCGGCGTTGCGTCGGTCGACAAAGACCACATCAACGTGGCCAAGGTCCTGCGGCTGGGCTTCTGGTCGCGCCTCTTCAAGATCGTGCTGCCCTCGTCGCTGCCGCTGGTCTTCGCCGGGCTGCGGATCAGCCTGGGCGTCGGCTGGATGGTGCTCATCGCCGCCGAGCTGCTCTCGTCGTCCGAGGGCATCGGCAAGTTCGTCTGGGACCAGTTCAACAACGGGGCCAGCGACTCGTTCGCCAAGATGATGGTCGTCGTCTTCGTCGTCGGCGCGATCGGGCTGCTGCTCGACCGCATCATGGTCGTCTTCCAGCGCCTGGTCAGCTTCGAGGGCTCGATCGCGGCGGTGTAAGACCGTTTGCCACGAAGGCACGAAGCGACGAAGGAAGACAAATACAAAACAGTGATTAAATCAATTTGAATTCATGCCTTGCTTCGTGACCTTCGTGTCTTCGTGGCAAAAAAAGAAAAATCAATGGCTTTCTTAGAACTCAACAACGTGAACAAAGGCTTCGGCCCGCCCTCCAGTCGGTACGAGGTGCTCCGCGACGTCAACCTCGCCATCGAGGAGAACGAGTTCGTCGCCGTCATCGGCTTCTCGGGCTCGGGCAAGAGCACGCTCGTCTCGCTCCTCGCCGGGCTCGAACAGCCCGACACCGGCGAGGTCCGCATGAAGGGCGAAGTGGTCACCCAGCCCGGCCCGTCCCGCGGGATCATGTTCCAGAACTACTCGCTGCTGCCCTGGCTGAGCGTGTACCAGAACATCGAGATCGCCGTCCGCAAGGTGTTCCCCGAGATGGGCAAGGCCGAGCGCCGCGACTACATCCAGGGCTTCATCGACATGGTCACCCTGACCAACTCCGAGTGGAAAAAACCCGCCGAGCTTTCCGGCGGGATGCGGCAGCGCCTGTCGCTGGCCCGGACGCTGGCGATGCGGCCCGAGGTGCTGATCCTCGACGAGCCGCTGTCGGCCCTCGACGCCCTGACCCGGGCCGTCTTGCAGGACGAGATCATCCGCATCTGGGAAGAGGACCGGCGGACCGTCGTCATGATCACCAACGACGTCGACGAGGCCGCCCTCATGGCCGACCGCATCGTCCCGCTCACGCCCGGCCCCGCCGCCACGCTCGAGCGGTCGTTCCCGGTCACCCTCGACCGGCCCCGCGACCGCACCACCCTGAACTTCAACCCCGACTTCAAGAAGCTGCGCAACACCGTCAGCAACTTCATGATGGACCTCAACGAAGAGGCCAAGCAGCTCCGCGTCGAGACGACGTATCGGCTGCCCGACGTCAAGCCCCTGGACCTGACCAAGATCGGATAAACCCATGAGTGACCGCTACGTCGAAATCGTCAACCTGGTCAAGGCCTACCCGAACCCGACGGGCGACGCCATCCGCGTCGTCGACGGCTTCAACCTCACCGTCAAGAAAGGCGAGGTCGTCGGCGTCATCGGCCACTCGGGCTGCGGCAAGTCCACCGTCCTGACCATGGTCGCCGGGCTCAACGCCATCACCTCCGGCGACGTCGTCGTCGACGGCAAGGTCACCGACGGCCCCGGACCGGACCGCGCCGTCGTCTTCCAGGCGCCCTGCCTCCTGCCGTGGATGACCGCCTTCGGCAACGTCATGCTCGGGGTCAAGCGCGTCTACCCCCACGTCAGCAAGGCCGAACGCCGCGAGATCGTCGAGTACTACCTCTCGCTCGTCGGCCTCGCCGACGCGATGACCAAGTACCCCCGCGAGATGTCCGGCGGGATGCAGCAACGCGTCGGCATCGCCCGGGCCATCGCGCTGCAGCCCAAGATGCTGCTGCTCGACGAGCCGTTCGGCCGACTCGACTCGCTGACGCGGATGGACCTCCAGGACGTGATCCTGGGCATCCTCAACCGCGAAAAGATCACCACCATGGTCATCACCCACGACGTCGACGAAGCGGTCTACATGTCCGACCGCATCTGCATGATGACCAACGGCCCCCGCGCCCGCGTCGGCCAGGTGCTCAACATCCCGTTCGAACGGCCCCGCGAACGCCGCGAGGTCCTCGAACACGAGCTGTACTACGACCTCCGCGGCTGCCTCATCGACTTCCTCGAAAAGTTCGACAAACACAAACACCCCACCCCCCCGGAAACCGCCGCGGCGAAGCGGGAAGCGGTGAAGGCGGCCGAGCCCGTCGTTGCGGGCAGCCCGGCCTCGTTACATCCGAGCTTTGGTGAGTACTCGGAAGACGATCAGTACGGCTCGCCGTTGACCCTCGCCGAAGTTGGCGGGGGCGCTTGAGTGCGCAGCTGTAGGTCAGGTCTTCGACCTGACGTGAGTCGCAGAAACCCCGTGTCAGGTCGAAGACCTGACCTACCCCAAGCACCCGCCGCCATGACCCAAGCCGCCGCCATGACGTCGACGCAAACGCAAGCCATGACTGCCGCCGCCGAGGTGTGGCGCGTCGATGCCCAGGAGCAATCGGTGACGCTGATCGAGTCGGTGTACCTCGACGCCGAGGCGCTGCGGCCCGCCGGCGAGGGCGGCGGAGCCACGCTGGCGACCGGGCAGGGGTTGGCGGGGTTGGTGCTGGCGCGTCGGGTGCCGGTGCTGCTGAACGAGCCGGACGCCGAGAGTTTCGAGCGGGTCGGCCCGGCGGCGGACGTCGGCGTGAAGGCGGTGCTGGGGCTGCCGATCTTCGACGAGGACAAACTCACCTACGTGGTGGTGCTGATGTTCCGCGGGTCGCCGGGGATGGTCGGAGCGGTGGAGTTGTGGGCGGGGCGGTCGGGGCGGTTCGAGCTGGGGCTGGCCGAGTTGTTCCATTCGGGGCTGGAGCACTTCGCCAAGGTGAGCGAGCACGTGAACTTCCCGATGGGCTCGGGGCTGCCGGGCGAGGTGTGGCGGGACGCCCGGCCGAGGCTGATGACGGGCCTCGGCCAATCGCGCGGGTTCCTGCGGTCCAGCGGAGCGGAGACGGCCGGGCTGACCACGGGGTTCGGCTACCCGATCATCCACCGCAACGAGCTGAAGGCGGTGATGCTGTGGCTGTCGTCGGCGGTGTCGCCGCTGGCGGCGTACCAGGCGGTGTGGCGCACGAAGGACGGCACGGCGGGGGCGTTGGCGCGGTGGTGTGACGACCGCGGGGTCGGCCTGGCGCACGGCGCCGCGTCGTCCGAGGCGGTGCCTGGAGCGGTACTCAAGGCGGGCAGCGAACGCCGGCCCGTGGTGTTCACAGAGGCCGGTGCCGGAGGGGCACCGGAGGATGCGAAGGTGTCGGCGGGCTTGGCGCTGCCGGTGTTTGCCCACGAGAAGATGCGAGCCGTGGGGGTGCTGGCGTGGTGATGGCGAGTCGGGGACTCACGGTGCTGGGACCGACCGGTCGGGCGCGTGGCCCGGCGACGGCGACGGGCCGGGCGGTATGCCCGTACTGCGGGGTCGGGTGCGTGCTGGACGCGACGGTGACCGACAACCGGGTCGAGCGTATCGCGGCCGCGCCGGGCGCCCGGCCGAACCTCGGGATGATGTGCCCGAAGGGGGCGTTGCTTTCGCGGGTGTTCGACGACTCGGACCGGCTGACCCGGCCGATGCTGCGTAAGCACAAGGACGAGCCGCTGCGGCCGGCGTCGTGGGACGAGGTGGTCGGCTTCGTCGCCCGTCGGCTGGGCGAGGTCCGGGCGACGCGCGGGGCGGACGCGCTGGCGTGGTACGGGTCGGGCCAGCTCGACACCGAAGCCAGCTACGTCTTCACCAAGCTGTTCAAGGGTTATCTCGGCAGCAACCACACCGACACGAACAGCCGGCTGTGCATGAGCAGCGCCGTGGCGGGCTACGTGAAGGCGTTTGGCAGCGACGGGCCGCCGACGTGCTACGACGACCTGGACGAGGCGGACACGTTCCTGATCGTCGGGGCGAACATGGCGGTGAACCACCCGGTGTTGTTCAACCGGGTGATGCGGCGCAAGACCGACGGCGGGGACCGGGTGGAGGTCGTGGTGGTCGATCCGCGGCGGTCGAAGACGGCCGAGCGCGGCGACCTGCACGTGCCGGTCGCGCCCGGCGGCGACGTGGCGCTGCTCCAGTGGATTGCGCGTCGGCTGCTCGACGACGGTCAGGTCGACGAGTCGTACATCGCCGAGCACACGACCGGCTGGGCGGAGCACCGGGCGTACCTGGAGTCGCTGGACCCGGCCGACCTGGCGCGACGCAGCGGCGTGAGCGACGAGACCCTTGAAGCCCTGGCGGCGACGGTCCGCCGCGGGCGACGGCTGCTGTCGCTGTACTGCATGGGCGCGAACCAGAGCACGCGTGGCACCGACAAGAACACGGCGATTATCAACCTGCACCTGATGCTCGGCCAAGTCGGTCGGCCGGGCTGCGGGCCGTTTTCGCTCACCGGCCAGCCCAACGCGATGGGTGGGCGCGAGGTCGGGTACCTCGGCCACCAACTGCCGGGCTACCGGTTGGTGGCGGACGCCAAGCACCGCGCCGCCATCGAACGTGCCTGGGACCTGCTTCCGGGGGCGATCGACAAGAAGCCGGGGCGGACGGCGGTGCCGATGTTCGAGGCGGCGGCGCGGGGCGAGTACGGCGCGGTGTGGATCGCGTGCACGAACCCGGTGGTGAGCATGCCCGACGCGTCGACGACCCGGCGGGCGCTCGAGGCGACGCCGTTGGTCATCGTGCAGGACATCACGCGTCGCAGCGAGACCGCGGCCTACGCCGACGTGTTGCTGCCGGCGTGCCAGTGGGGCGAGAAGTCGGGGACGATGACCAACAGCGAACGGCTGGTGGTGCGCAGCGAGAAGTTCCTCGACGCGCCCGGCGCGGCGAAACCGGACTGGTGGATCGCGGCGCGGGTCGGCCGGGCGATGGGGTTTGATGGGTTCGGGTTCGCCGACGCCGAGGAGGTCTGGGACGAGTATCGGAAGCTGACGGCGGGTCGGCCGTGCGACGTCTCGGGCATGACCAACCGCCGCCTGGACAAGGCCCCCTTGCGGTGGCCCTGCCGGTCGACGCGCCACCCCGGCGACGCCCGGCGGTACGCCGACGGCAAGTTCGCCACGCCCGACGGCCGGGCCCGGTTCCACACCGGCGACCTCGCCGGTCCCGTCGAGCCGCCCGACGCCGACTACCCGTTGTGGCTGACCACCGGCCGCGTCGCGGCGCACTGGCACACACGCACCAAGAGCGGCCTCTCGCCGGAGCTGTCCCGCCAGGAGCCGGACCCGTTCGTCGAGGTCCACCCCGACGACGCGGCGGCGTTGGGGCTGGGCGAGGGCGACTGGTGCGAGCTGGTCGGCCGGCGCGGCCGGGCGAGGGCCAAGGCTCGGCTGGCCGCGACGCTGCGGCCGGGCGTGGTGTTCGCCACGTTCCACTTCGGTCCGTCGTACGGTAAGGGCGTGAATCTCAATGACCTGACTAACCCGGCGTTCGACCCCGCGTCCAAGCAGCCCGAGCTCAAGGCCTGTGCCGTGCGGCTCGCACCCAGCAGCGCCCCCCCGCGGCGGGAGGCGGCGGCGTGAACACGGCCACCCCCAAACGGCTACGCATCCTCGTGATCGACGAAGACGCCCAGCGCGGCGAGACGCTCGCCGCGGTGCTGCGGGTCACCGGCTACGACGCCGTCGTCCAGGCGGCGGGCGCGGCGTACCTGCCGAACCTTGTCGCCGACGCTCAGCCCGACCTCGTGCTGATCGACCTCGATTCGCCGGACCGCGACACGCTCGAGCAGCTGTCGGTGATGCACCGCGAGACGCCCCGGCCCGTGGTGATGTTCGCCCAGGACGACGACGAACACACGATCCAGTCGGCCGTCCGCGCCGGGGTCTCGGCCTACGTGGTCGACGGCATGGGGCTGTCGAAGGTCAAGCCCGTCATCGATGTGGCGATCGCCCACTTCCGCCAGCACCAGTCCATGCGTGACGAGCTGGACCGGACCAAGACGTCGCTGGAAGAACGTAAGTTCGTCGACCGGGCCAAGGTCTTGATCATGAAGCAGCGCGGGCTCAGCGAGCCGGACGCCTACGCGCTGCTGCGCAAGTTCGCGATGGACCGCAAGACGCGGATCGGGTTGGTGGCTCAGCAGTTGATCGAGGCCGCGGCCATGTTGGAAGGGGTTGAACCATGAGCACGGACCGGGCACGCACCGACGAAAACCAACTCGAGAAGCGTGACCTGACGCTGGGGCTGGTGCCGCTGACCGACGCGGCGCCGATCGCGGTGGCGGTGGAGAAGGGGTTCTTCGCCGAGCGGGGGCTGAACGTGCAGACGACGCGCGAGCCGTCGTGGGCGGGCATCCGCGACAAGGTGGCCTACGGCGTGCTGGACGGGGCGCAGATGCTGGCGACGATGCCGCTGTGCGCGACGCTGGGTGTCGGCGGGTTCCAGTGCGACATGGTCACGGGGCTGACGCTGGACCTTAACGGCAACGCGATCACGCTGGCAACGTGGCTCGCGGATGCCTTGCGAGAGGAGGCCGAGGGAGAGCAAGAGGCGGGGCGGTTCCGCAACGAGCCGCTGCGGCGGGTGATCGAGCGGCGGGCGTCGGCGGGCGAGGCGCCGCTGCGGCTGGGCACGGTGTTCCCGATGTCGACGCACG
>JBCBSA010000045.1:0-12226 GCA_039819425.1 Planctomycetota bacterium | reverse complement strand
GGTGATTCTGGTGGCGATCAATCTCGCGGCTCGGTGGGAACCGGACAATGCCCTGGCGATCGAGGGGTTTCGGTATTGGCGCTGGCGCTACTACACCGTCTCGCAATGGCTGCTCGCCGGTGTTTTGGCGGTCGTGGTGGCGGATCTGGTTGCGGGTGTTGACGCTGCGGTTCGACGCGGACGACCTCGCGGCGCTGGGCGGGCTACACCTGACGCTCGGCGTGCTGGCGGTGTGGGCCGTCGGGGTCGGGCGGTACTGGGATTCGCCGCGGGCCGAGACGCTGCAGAGGTTCGGGGTGGGGTCGCTGATCTACGTGCCGGTGCTCGCGCTGGCGCTGTGGTTCGTCGCCACGGCGCTGCGGCCGGCGCGGGGCGGCTACCCGAAGCTGTTGACGTTCCTGACGCTGACCGCGCCGCCCGCGGCGGTCTACGCCATCCCGATCGAGCGCTGGGTCTCGCTGCCCACGGCCCAGAGCCTGAACGCCTGGGCACTCGGGGTCGTGGCCGTCTGGCGGGTGGCGATGTACGGGCGGTACCTGCACGTGTGGAACCGGCTGCCGATCGGGGCCGCGGCGGTGGCGCTGCTGCTGCCGATCACGGCGGTCGTCTTTGCGCTGGCGCTACTTAATCTCGAACACGTCGTGTTCAACATCATGGGCGGGCTGGGTCAGGAGGAGCCTTCCGCCGCCGACAGCCGCTACACCGTCGTGGTGATTCTGGCTTTCCTCAGCCTGTACGCGGCCCCGTTGCTGGTGATCGCCTGGTTGGCCCTTGCGGTGGTGCGGGCGAAAGAACAGCGGCGGGTCAGGTCGAAGTCCTGACCTGCCATTCTTGGAGACAGTGGATCCGGCCTAATTAAGTGCGAGGGTACATTGTGGGGAGGCGATAGCCATTTGATAGCCGCCGCGTTTGCGGTCGGTCACGGACTCTTCTACCCCATCCCTTTCGAGACCACGATGAGCGGCAAGCCGTCGAAGCCCAAACTCCTGTCCGGCGGCAACCCGCAGATCGCCAAAGCCGATGGCGACGAACCGGTGCAGGCTTACATCGAGGCGATGCCCGGCTGGAAACACGACGTGGGACGCTGGCTCGACGATGTGGTGACGGCCGCGGTGCCCCACGTCCGCAAGGCCGTGAGGTGGAACACGCCTTTCTACGGGATCGAGGGTCAGGGCTGGTTTCTGAGCTGCCACTGCTTCACGGAGTACGTCAAGATCAGTTTTCTAAACGCCGGCGGCCTGCAACCGCCGCCGCCGGAAACGTCCAGGTACGAGCAGGTGCGATCGATCCACGTCCGCGAACGGGATGTACCCGATTCAAAACAGATGACCGCCTGGGTGAAGCAGGCCTCGAAGACGCCGGGAGATAAGCTTTTCTGATTGATGGCGAGATCTAAACGGCGGGATGGCCACCGGCTGCAGTTGACCGTCGACGCCGGCCTCACACCTCCGGCTTACCCACCGCCCGCTCGGGACGCCGACATAAAATCCCGTTGACCCGCGGCCGGGTTGCCGATAGGTTTGCGGCCCCTCCGGTCCGGGGATATGGCCTGCTCGTCTTGATCCTCACCCGCCGCGGTCGGCCGACCGCCCGGGTCGAAACCGTGCGTTTGGAGTTGTGATGACGTCCGCCCCGGCCCCCGTGGACCAACCCGTGTCCGAACGCAAACCGCTCGTCTCGATCCGGTCGATGCTGCCGGCGTCGCCTAAGGCGGACTTCTTGTCGGGGTTGACGGTGGCGTTGGCGCTGGTGCCCGAGGCGGTGGCGTTCGCGTTCGTGGCGGGGGTGGACCCGCTGATCGGGCTGTACTCGGCGTTTTTCATCGGGCTAATCGCGGCGGTCGTCGGCGGTCGGCCGGGCATGATCTCGGGGGCGACCGGGGCGATGGCGGTCGTCGTCGTCGGGTTGGTGGCGATCTACGGCGTGGAATACCTGTTCCCGGCGGTGATCCTGTGCGGGCTGATCCAGATCGCGGTGGGCGTGCTGCGTTTGGGCAAGCTGATCCGCATGGTGCCGCACCCGGTCATGCTGGGGTTCGTCAACGGGTTGGCCATCGTGATCGGGCTGGCGCAGATCGGGAGTTTCAAAGAGGTCGGGGCCGACGGGGTGTTGCACTTTCTGGACGCGCCGCGGCTGGCGCTGATGCTGGGGCTGGTGGCGTTGACGATGGCGATTATCTTCTTTCTGCCGCGGATCACGCGGGCGGTGCCGTCGTCGCTGGCGGCGATCGTGACGGTGAGCCTGCTCGGCGCGGGGATCAACGCGGCGTTTCCGGGGGGCGGGTCGGGGGACGACGGGCGTAATCCGGTGCCGACGGTGCGGGACATGCTGGCGAGCGGGCAGCAGGCCGCGGCGGTCACGGCCGCGGCGAAGGCGGACCTGAAAGACAAGGGCGAGCGGGCCGACACGCTCTTGCGGGAGCAGGGCTTGCTCGCTGAGACCCGGACGGCTTTCGCCGGTGCGGCCGCCGACAAGGACGCGATCGCCGACGCCGTGGCCGCGCTGCCCCCGGAAGCGGTCGAGGCGGCGCTCGCGTCGGTGGCGGTGGACGAGGTGACGATGGAGGGCGGGCTGCCGGTGCCGTTCTTCCTGGACGAGCGGTACACCGCCGGCGGGGCGGGGGGGGCGAGCCTCATCCCGCCGATGACGCTGGAGACCTTGTGGATCATCCTGCCGTTCGCGCTGGTGCTGGCGGGGGTGGGGCTGATCGAGTCGCTGATGACGATGAGCCTGATCGACGAGATCACCGAGACGCGCGGCCGCGGCAACCGCGAGTGCGTCGGGCAGGGCACGGCCAACGTCGTCTGCGGGATGTTCGGCGGGATGGGCGGCTGCGCGATGATCGGCCAGTCCCTCATCAACGTGAAATCCGGCGGCAAGGGCCGGCTGTCGGGGATCACCGCCGCGGTCTGCCTGCTGCTGTTCATCCTGTTCCTGGCCCCGCTGATCGAGCAGGTGCCGATGGCCGCGCTCGTCGGCGTCATGTTCATGGTCGTCATCGGCACGTTCGAGTGGACCACGCTCAAGACCTGGCACAAGGTGCCCAAGTCCGACGTGTTCATCATGGTCTTCGTCGCCGGCTACACCGTCTTCATGCACGACCTGGCCAGCGCCGTCATCCTCGGCGTCGTGCTCGCGGCGCTCGTGTTCGCGTGGAAGAAGTCCACCCACCTCATCGCCGACGTCAAGCTCAACGAGCACGGCAGCAAGATCTACCAGCTCCACGGCCCGCTGTTCTTCGCCTCCGACGACTCGTTCAAGCAGTTCTTCGACCCCGCCGGCGACCCCGACGACGTCGTCATCGACTTCTACTTCACCCGCGTCTACGACCAGTCCGGCCTCGAAGCGATCAACGCCGTGACCGAGAAATACCGGGCCCTGGGCAAACGCGTCCACCTGACCCACCTCAGCGAGGAGTGTCAGCAGCTGCTCGGCAAAGCGGGGGACCTGGTCGAGCCGAATATTTCAGAGGATCCGCATTACCACGTGATGACGGATCGATTGGCTTGACTTATGAGCTCCGAAGAGAACCTCTATGAAAGCGGGCTGAACGCTCGAGATTGGCATCGATTGGCGTATGCTGCAATGTATGTCGGATATCAAGAATACGATCGGGTGGATATTCCAGACCGCCTCGAAAAACATGAGATAGCAATTCTTATCCGTCAAGCAATTGATAATCCTGACGACAAAACACTGCTTAAGCGCGCAGCCAAACTTTTAGTTCCAAACTCCGATTCCCCATGGGGAATTATAATGAAACACTAGATGCCAATCAGGTAGAGCCATCTACTCTTTGGAAATTGGACAGGCTATCGATGGCTACGTCCAGTGACTCCGTAACGACATACATCTCTCGATAGACTTCCTTAGCCATACCTGTTTCGATGAAGTGCTCGAAGAGCCCGAGCAGGTGGTCGTAGAAGCCGTCGGCGTTGAGGATGACGATCGGTTTGTCGTGGAACTTGAGGTATCGGTGGGTGACGACCTCGGCGAGCTCTTCCAGCGTTCCGAAGCCGCCCGGAAGAATCAGGAACGCGTCGGCGCGTTCGTCCATGATGTGCTTGCGCTCGCGCATCGTCTGGGTGACGATGAGCTCGTCGGCGGCGTGGTAGGCGACCTCGACGGTCTTCATCGCTTCGGGGATGACACCGATGACGTGTCCGCCTTCGGCGTGGACGGCGCGGGCGACGCGGCCCATGAGGCCGACGGCGCCGCCGCCGTAGACGAGGGTGTGGCCGCGGCGGGCCAGGGCGTGGCCGACGGCGTCGCCGAGGTCGCCGAAGGCGGACTCGGAGGCGGCGCTGGAGGAGCAGTAGACGGCGACGGAGAGGGGCACGGCGGGGGTCCGAGTGAGAGTGGGTCAGGCCTTCGACCTGACGGGGCGGTTGATGCGGGTGGCGTCAGGTCGAAGGCCTGACCCACGAGGGTATTTACGGGGGGAGCATAACGTCGGGTTGCCGAACGGTGTGGGGCGGATATGGTGGCGGGTTGATTTGGGGAACCGGGGGGCCCCGCGAGCCCCGCCCCTGGATGTGTCTGACGTGTGTGCTTCGCCGGCTTCGGCCAACGGACGATCGACCCCGGTTTCTCTGCCCGACAAGCCGACGAAAGATCACCCGGCCGGCCTCGGGGGGAGCGGGGCGACGCTGAGCAACTGGACGCTGACGCGGCGGCTGCTGGGGCTGGCGTGGGTGTACCGGGCGGCGTCGATCAAGGTGATCCTGCTGCAGTTCGTGCTGCTGGCGATGGCGTTGGCGGGGTTGGGGTTTCTGGGTCTCGGGATCGACGTGATCGGGTACGCGTTTGATCCGGTGGGGCCGGAGAATCTGGACGGGGCGAAGCCGCCGCGGTGGCCGTTCGGGCTGGCGCCGCCGGGGCACTGGGACCCGTTGGAGCAGGTGGGGCTGGTGGCGGGGCTGATCTTCGGGATCGGGGCGGTGCGGTTCGGGCTGGACCGGTGGAGCGCGGTGAGCGTGGGGACGCTGGTGCAGGACATCGTGGTGGACATGCGGGGGCGGGTGTACGACAAGCTGCAGCGGCTGTCGTTCCGGTTCTTCGACGCCAACGAGTCGGGGTCGATCATCAACCGGGTGACGGGCGACGTGCAGATGGTGCGGATGTTCGTGGACCGGGTGCTGATCCAGGTGGTGATGCTGGCGATCTCGCTGGTGTTTTTTGCCGGGTTCATGATGAGCCTGCACGTGACGCTGACGCTGGTGTGCCTGGCGACGACGCCGATGATCTGGGGATTGACGGCGTGGTTCAGCAAGACGGTGAAGCCGGCGTACCGGGAGAACCGCCGGCTGTTCGACCACGCGGTGCGGGTGTTGTCGGAGAACGCGCAGGGGGTGCACGTCGTGAAGGGGTTTGCGCGGCAGGCGCGGGAGGTCGAGAAGTTCAACGCGGCGAGCGACGCGGTGGCGGCGCAGAAGAACTGGATCTTCCGGCGGATCGGGGTGTTCGTACCGGTGATCTTCGGGCTGTCGAAGATGAATATCATGCTGCTGTTGTTGGTCGGGGGGTGGGTGTACATCCACGACGAGGCGTTCACGTTCGGGATGCTGGTGGTGTTCAGCGGGCTGCTGCAGCAGTTCTCGTCGCAGGTCGGCAACATCGCGCAGATCGCCAATGCGGTGCAGGCGTCGCTGACCGGGGCGCAGCGGGTGTTCGAGGTGTTGGACACGCCGGTGGAGATCGCTTCGCCCGAGAGCCCCCGGAAGTTGTCGCGGGCACGGGGTGAGGTCGAGTTCGACGGGGTGGATTTCGATTATGGCGAGAGCAAAACGCCGGCGTTGTCCGAGGTGAGTTTCCGAGCCGAGTCGGGCCAGATGGTGGCGATCCTCGGGGCGACGGGGGCGGGCAAGAGCACGCTGCTGTCGCTGTTGCCGAGGTTCTACGACCCTACGGCGGGGCGGGTGCTGATCGACGGGGTGGACCTGCGCGGCTACGACCTCGACGACGTGCGGCGGAACATCGGGCTGGTCTTCCAGGAGAGCTTCCTGTTCTCGAACACGATCGCGGAGAACATCGCCTTCGGCCACCCCGACGCCAGCCGGGAGCAGGTCGAGCGGGCGGCGCGCATCGCCGCGGCGCACGACTTCGTCGTGAACGACCTGTCGAACGGCTACGACACGCTGCTCACCGAAGGGGGCGCCAACCTTTCCGGGGGGCAGCGGCAGCGGATCGCGATCGCCCGGGCGCTGTTGCTGGACCCGCCGGTGCTGATCATGGACGACCCGACGGCGGCGATCGACCCGGAGACCGAGCACGAGATCCTCGACGCGATGGCGAGGGCGATGAAGGGCCGGACGACCTTCGTGGTGGCGCACCGGATGAGCACGCTGCGGCGGGCGGACTTGATCCTGGTGCTGGACAAGGGGCGGCTGGTCGAGTCGGGCACGCACGAGGAGTTGATGGGGTCCGGGGGCCACTACCGCGGCGCGGCGAACCTGCAGGCGGCGGACGACGAGTCGCGTCGGCTGCTGGGGCTGTCGCACGGCGAGGGGGTGCAGCGGTGAGCGATCCCCTCTCCCCCCCGAACTCGGCGTCGGCCCGTCGGCACGCGACGCGGCTGACCGCGGTGAAGCGGGACGACGAGGCCGAGGCGAAGCAGCGGCCGCTGGACCGGCGGCTGATCCTGCGGCTGTGGCGGTACTCGGCGCCGCACGCGCGGATGCGCAACACGCTGTTGGTGATCGTGCTGATCCGGGCGGTGCAGCTGCCGGCGATCGGGTGGTGGGCGTCGCAGGTGATCAACGGCCCGGTGTTCGGCCGCGACTGGCCGGGGGTGGTGCGGGGGGCGGCGGTGTTTTTCGCGTTGGTGCTGTTTACTGAGGTGACACACTCGTTCCGGACGCGGCTGTCGTTGAAGCTGGGCGAGGCGGTGGTGCAGGACCTGCGGCGGGACATCTTTGTGCACCTCCAGCGGCTGTCGATGCCGTTCTACGACCGGACGAAGGTGGGGCGGATCATCAGCCGGATCACGTCGGACGCCGAGGCGATGCGGATGGGGATCCAGGACGTGCTGTTCGTGTCGCTAGTGCAGGGCGGGGGGATGGTCGTGGCGGCGGGGGTGATGCTGTGGTATGACCCGCCGCTGTTCGGGTTTGTTGCGGCGATGACGCCGATCATCTACCTGGTCAACCGTTGGTTCACGAAGCGGCTGTCGACGCAGGCCCGGCTGATCCAGGAGAGCATGAGCCGGGTGACGGCGACGATCGCCGAGTCGGTGAGCGGGGTGCGGGTGACGCAGGGGTTCGTGCGGCAGGAGGTCAACGCCGGGCTGTTCCGCGACCTGGTGCGTCACCACGCGAACCACAACCTGGCGCAGGCGAAGCTGTCGGGGACGCAGCTGCCGCTCTTGGAGTTCAAGAGCCAGTTCATCATCGCGGCGTTGACGGTGCTGGCGGGGTGGCAGGTGCTGCACGGCGGGTTCTTCGCGGGGGACGACCCGGCCAAGACGTTCGGGGCGCTGGTGGTGTTCTGGTTCATGATCTCCTACTTCTTCAGCCCGATCCGCGTCATCGCCGAGCAATACAACACGGCCCTGACGGCGATGGCGGGGGCGGAGCGCGTCTTCGGATTGCTCGACCAGGAGCCCGAGCGCCTCGACGCCGAGGACGCCGTCGCCCCCGACGACCTGGTCGGCCGGGTCGAGTTCGCCAACGTCCACTTCGGCTACGACGCCGACCACCCCGTGCTCCACGGCGTGTCGTTCGCCGCCGAGCCCGGTCAGACCGTTGCGTTGGTCGGTCACACCGGCAGCGGCAAGTCCACCGTCATCAAGCTCATCTGCAAGTTCTACCTGCCGACCCACGGGCAGGTGCTCATCGACGGGATCGAGTCGTTCTGCCTCGACACGGATGCGCTGATGTCCCGGGTCGGCATCGTGCTGCAGTCCAACTTCCTGTTCACCGGCAGCGTGATGGACAACATCCGCCTCGGCCGACCCGACGCGGCGGACGACGAGGTGGTCGACGCGGCGCGTCGGCTCGACTGCCTGGACCTGCTCGAAGCCTTGCCCGGGGGGCTGCTGACCGAGGTCGGCGAGAAGGGCGGCAACCTCTCGCTGGGCCAGCGGCAATTGGTGTGCTTCTGCCGGGCGATGCTGGCCGACCCGCGCATCCTGATCCTCGACGAGGCGACCAGCAGCGTCGACACGATGACCGAGGCGCGGATCCAGAAGGCGCTGGAGGTGTTGCTGGAGGGGCGGACGAGCTTCGTGGTGGCCCACCGGCTGTCGACGATCCGCCACGCGGACACGGTGCTGGTGCTGGACCACGGCGTCGTCGTCGAACGCGGCAGCCACAACGACCTGCTCGCGGTGGGCGGCGTGTACGCGAACCTGTACCGTCAGTTCATCCACGCGACCGAGGCGTAGCAGGTCAGGCGGGTGTGGGGGTCTGCTGAGGTTTCGCCGCGGTCAGCGTGCGGTAGGCGTCGGCGATCTTGAGGTCCTGTCGCTTTCGCTGCTTGAACACGCTGACGTGGCGGTAGCCGGCGGCCTGGATGAGGCGGAGCGCCTCGCGGAACCGGTAGCCGACGCGCTGCGGCGAGTGGGCGTCGGCGCCGAGGGTGACCGGGATGCGGCGGCGGGCCATCTCGTAGAGCAGACGCGGGTGGGGCGAGGCCTCGCCCAGCGGCTTGCGCCAGCCCGAGGTGTTGAACTCCATGGCCACGCCGGTGCGGGCGATGCGGTCCAGGGCGCGGCAGGCGTCGGGCATGATCTTGCCGACGCTCCAGACCCGCGGCATCAGGTGCTTGATCAGGTCGGGGTGGGCCAGCGAATCGAACAGCCCCGTCTCGGCCGACTCGGCGAGGTGCTGGAAGTAGACCTGCTGGAACTTGAACGTGTCCTTGGCGTAGTAGCGGTCCTGGTAAGCGGGGACCTGCGGGTGGACCGAGCCGAGCACGAAGTCGAAGTCGTGGGAGGCGAGCTGGAGCTCGACCTGTTTTTCGTAGCCCGGGACGTAGTCGGCTTCGAGCCCGAGCCGGACGTCGACCCGGCCCTCGAAGGCGGCCCTTGCACGGTCTACGGCGGCGACGTAGGCGTCGAGTTCGTCGGGGTCCATCCGCATCTTGGCGGCGTAGCCGTCGGGCATCGGGTTGTGGCAGGTGACGACGATGCCGGCGAGGCCGCGGGCGTGGGCCTGGGCGGCGTACTGCTCGATCGTGCCCTTGGCGTGTTTGCAGAACGTGGTGTGCAGGTGGGATTCGTACAGGACCCGCCGGCCGCCACGGTCGACCGGCTCGGCGGTGAGGCCGCGGTCGCCCCCCGGGAGACCCGAACCGTTGTCGTTGGGGCTTGCGGGGGCGGGGGCAGGCGCGTCCCAGACGGTGAGAGACAGGTGCCCGGCGGTGATGGTGTTACCGGTCGGGGTCGCTTCCGGGCTTGGTTCCGGGGTCGGGGTCGGGTTCGTTTCCGGGGGTCGGGTCATCCCCACTGTCATCGGCATCGTCGGGGGGCGACTGACCTTGGTCGGCGTGGGCGGCGCGGATTCGCGCACGTTTTTCGGCGCGGCGTCGGGTTTCGTCGTCGGGCCAGTCGTATTCGACCTCGCCGGTGTCGGGGTTGCGCCAGTCGCGGGCTTCCTGATCGTCAAGACCGTCAAGGTCGTCACGATCGGACGCGGGGCGGAGTTGGAGGCGGATGTCGCCGCCGTCGTCGGGTTGGTTCACGACGACACGCCGCTGGCGGACGAGTTCGAGGGTGGCCAGAAACAGCCCGATCATCTCGCTGCGGTGGCGTCGGCCGACGAAGAGTTGGCGGAGGGTCATGCCGTCGGTTCCGCCGTCGCGTTCGAGGCGGTCGGCGATGTCGTCGGCGTGGAGGGAGATCGGCGTGTCGTCGTATTCGACCTCGTGGTCGCCGGTGAACCCGATCGCGTCGAGCATTCGGCCGAAGGCGGCGCACAGGTCCAGGACGTTGACGTCTTCGAGGTCGAGGGCTTCGCGGGCGTTTTCGTTTTCGTCGTGGTTGTCGCCGGCGGCGGTTTGGGCCGGCTGCCCCGTCTTGGCCGAGGCGGGGTAGCGGACGTCCCACTCGCCGCGGCGTTCGTCGAGGGCGAGCGACGCGTCCTTGTACCGCTTGTACGCCAGCAGCTGCTGGACCAGCTCGAACCGCGGGTCGACCGCCGCGTCAACGCCTCCGGCGTTTTCGCCGTCCTCGGAATCCTCGGCGTCGCGGGCTTCGAGCCGCGGCATCAGCATCGCGCTCTTGATCTCGACCAGCGTCGCGGCCATGACCAGGAACTCGCCGGCCCGGTCCACGTCCATCCCTTCACCTTTGGCACCCGACAACGACTCGATCACCTTCAGGTGGTCAAGGTACTGCTCGGTCAGCTCCGCGATCGGGATGTCCTGCAGGTCGATCTCGTGACGCTTGACCAGGTACAGCAGCAGGTCCAACGGCCCGGCGTAGGCGTCGAGCTGGACGCGGTAGGCCGACGACGAGGTGGGGGGGGCGGTGGGGGCAGGGGGGTTGGGGGTCGTGTTCACGCCGCGTTCCTTCGCCGGTTGGCGTTGCCTGGGTCTAGATAGCATAATCGCCCCGCCTCCCACGAAACGCCATGTCGACGCCGAACGCAACCAACCCGACGCCCGACGCCGTCGCCCTGATGATCTTCGACGTCGACGGCGTCTTGACCGACGGAACGATCACCTACTTCAACGGGGGAGACGAGTCGAAGAATTTTCACACGCAGGACGGCCTGGGCCTGCGCGCCGCGATCACGTCGGGCCTCAAGGTCGCCGTCGTCACCGCTCGGCAGAGCGACTTGGTCGATTATCGGATGAGCGAACTCGGAGTCCACGAGGTGGTCCAGGGCTGCAAGGATAAGGCGAAGGAGGTCGCCCGCCTCGCCGAGGCGCTCGGCGTGCCGCTGGAGCGGGCCGCGTACCTCGGCGACGACCTGGTGGACCTGCCGGCGATGGAACGGGTGGGCTACCCGATGGCCGTCGCCGACGCCGCCCCCGAGGTGCGCGACGCCGCGGTGTTCGTGACCGCCCGCCCCGGCGGCCGCGGCGCGGCCCGCGAGGCGGTCGAGCACGTCCTGCGGGCCCGGGGCAAGTGGGACGCCGTCGTCGCGGCGTACCGACGGGCCGAGGCGTGAGGCCCGAGCGTCACGCCCCGCCGCGCTGCCGCTTCACCCGGTCGATCAGCAGCATGGCCAGCAGGTACGCGTCGCGCTTGAGCAGGATCTGCGGGATGATGCGGTGCTCCTCCTGGTCCCGCGTCAGCAGCATCAGCTCGTAGACGACCTGCCCGTCGCGCGTCTTCTTGTTGACCTTAAACCGGCGGATCTTCCGCAGCGGCACCGCCACGCCGATGCCCGGCACCGGCGGCCACGGCCGGGCGATCAGGCCGACCTTGTTCAGCCCCATCTTCGTGTGCGCCAGCGCCTGGTACGTCAGCACCACGGTCATGCACCCCGCCACCACCGCCCCGGCGATGTGCGGCACGCCCCAGTCGGCGAAGCCCGGCACCAGCCCCGCCACGAACGCCCCGACCACCGCCGCCAGCAACACCCCCAGCCCGACCCAGAACTTGGTCCGGCCCGGCGTGCGGTGCGTCGCGATCAGGATCTTTGGGTCGTCGCGGAACGTCACCGCCGTGGGCAGCCGGCCGTGCTCGGTGATGTGTTGCTCGAGCGTCCACCCGTCGCCCTGCCCGACGCGGGCCGTGCCCTGGGCTTCGCGGATCTCACGCGTCAGGTCGTAGCTGCTCGGGCTCATGCGTCCCCAAAGCCTAACGCTCACCCCCGGAAATTGCACCCCCGCAAACGCCCCCGCAAGTGCCCCCGGGGGCGCCTCCCCGGAAGTGATCCCCGCAAACAACAACGACGCCGTCGTCTTGAAGTCAGCCCCCGGGTCAATGACCCGCGGCGGCCCCGGTGACTCACCGGGGGCTAATTTGAAAAAGCAAGACCTACGGATCAGCCGCCCAGCGCCGCCCGCAGCTCTTCCAACTCGCCCACGGCCTTGGTGTTGCCGTCGGCCGTGGCCCGCTTGATCCCCGCGTCCGCCGCGGCCCGCGCCGCGGCGGCGTCGCCCGCGGCGCTGTGCACCTTGGTCTTCTGGAAGTAGGCGTAGTGGTAAGCGGGGTCCAGCTTCAGCGTCTTGTCCAGCCAGCCCAGCGCCGCGGCGTGGTCGCCGTCCTTGGCGTACTCCAGCGCGATCATGTACGGCACGTCCGCGTCGTGCGGGTCGTCGGCGTGCAGCGTCT
>JBCBSA010000044.1:0-12277 GCA_039819425.1 Planctomycetota bacterium | reverse complement strand
GGGCGGGGAGGTTTGTCGAGACCGGGTCTGAGGATCCCAAGGCCCCGGCGTGAAAACTTCCGGGGCATACCGGCCGGGGGGCCCAACCCTCCGTGGGCCCGCCGGGTCCGGGATGCGTGAGACGAGTCCTGGCTCGGGTCTCGGTTCGCCGTGGGGCGACGGGATGGGGTATCACAACCCGCGTGCCAACCGCGGCGGGCGGGACGTAAAAACACTAAGCCTTGTTTTGATCAGACCTTGGTGAGCGATCGGGGTGTTGACGGACTCGGGCCGATCGGGGCCGGATGTGGTGTGGGGGCGACGCCGCGGGCCGAAGATGTGGCGTTCAGGCGACGTGGTGGGCGGGCGTGAGGCGGTCGATCAGGGCGTCGAGGGAGGCGGGGGACTGTTCGCCGGTGTCGAGGTCTTTGACGTCGAGCTGGTCGGCCCCGACGAGGACGGCGAAGCGGGCGCGGGCCTTCTGGGCGTCTTTGAGGAGCTTGCCGACGTTGCGGGTGGTCTTGTAGCTCATGCGGGCGTGGAGCCCGGCCCGGCGGAGGCGGGAGACGACGGCGGGCAGCCGGTCGGCGGCGTCGTCGGCGACGGCGAAGCAGAACGCGTCGGGTCGGGGCAGGACGTGCTCGGGCAGGAGGCCCTTGTCGTGGAGGACGTTGGTGAGCACGACGTCGCCCATGCCGAAGCCCACGGCCGGCGTGGCGGGTCCGTCGAAGAGTTCGATGAGTCGGTCGTAGCGTCCGCCGCCGGCCACGGCGCGTTCGACGCCGGTGGTCTCGTGGACCTCGAAGACGGTGCCGGTGTAGTAGGCCAGGCCGCGGACGATGCCCAGGTCGTACTCGCACCACGGGGCGATGCCGAAGGCCGTGAGTTGGGCGTCGAGCTTGGCGAGGTCGGCCGGGGGCTGGTCCATCGCGAGGCTGCGGGCCAGGTGCGGCAGGTCGCCGGCGGGGTACTTGCGTCGGCACATCTGCTCGAAACGCTCGACGCGCGTCTCGTCCATGCCGAGGTCGGTCGCCGCCTGGGTGAACGCTTCCGGGGGCATCTTGTCCCGAGCGTCGAGCAGGTTGAACGCGTCGTTGGTTTTTTCCGGGGGCACGCCGAGCTTGCCGAGGAGTTCGCCGACGACGTCGCGGTGGCTGAGCTTGACCTTGACCTGGTCGGCGGTGAGGCCGCACTCGGCGAGGAAGTCGACGAGCGTGAAGATCACCTCGGCGTCGGCGGCGGGGGTGTCGAGGCCCAGGAGGTCGACGTTCCACTGCCAGAACTCGCGCAGCCGGCCGCGCTGCGGGCGCTCGGCCCGGCAGAAGTTGGGCGTGCAAAACCACTTGATCGGCTTGGGCAGGCTGTTGGCCCGCTGGGCGACCATGCGGGCCAGCGTCGGCGTGAACTCGGGGCGGATCGCGTAGTCGGTCTTGCCGTTGTCTCGGCGGAAGCTGAACAGCTCGCTGACGATGCCTTCGCCGGACTTGACCTTGTAGAGCTCGAGCTCCTCGAAGATCGGCCCGTCGACCTGTTCGAAGCCGTTGCGGACCGACACGCGTCGCCAGACATCGAGCAGGTGCTGGTGCCACGCCATGTCGGCGGGGTAGAAGTCGCGGGTGCCTTTGGGGGGCGGGACCTGGGGCATGGCGGCCAGCGTATCGCCGGGGTCGCGGGGCGTCTAACCCCGGCAAGACTACTTCTTGATGGCCACGATGTAGCACACCCAGCTCGGGTCGCTGGGCGCGTCGTCAACGCGGTGCCAGTCGCCGGTCTCTTCGCCGTCGTCGGTGACGACTTCCCAATAGACTCGGGTCTCGGCGAAGCCGGCCTCGGCGAGCAACTCCCGCACCTCGGGGATGGTCCAGAACCGCCAGTCATACTCGAACGCCGGCTCGAGCCGGCTGCCGTCCTTGAACTTGAACGTGATCGTGAAGCGGGCGTCGTGCGTCACCGGGTTGAAGCTCTCCTGGGTCCAGATGTACTTGAACCCTTTCTTGCCCTTGGCGATGGTGCGGACGTCTTCGTGCTCCTCTTCGTAGCACTCGCCGCCGCCCATCATGTCCATGACCATCAGGCCCTCGTCGGCGAGGTTCGCCCGGGCGGCGCGGAAGTACTTGAGCAACTCGGCCCGGGTCTTGAACAGCCAGAACGAGAAGTTCTGCGCCGCGAGGATCTCGGCCGGTTCGCCGGGCAGGCGGTTGCGTCGGCGGGCGTCCTGCTCGACGAGGTGGACCCGCTGCTGCTGGGCGTCGGTCAGCCTGGCGAGGTTGTTCTCTTTGCCCCACGTCAACGGCTCGGGGTCGAGGTCGACGCCGACGGCGGTGCGGTTCTTCTTCGACTTCACCCACTCGCAGCAAACGGCGAACGTGCCGCAGAAGTCTTCCCGCAGGTGCGTCGCCTTGCGGCCGAAGGCGTCGCGGAACGCCTGGTCGAAGAACTCGACTTCGTGCGTCGGTTCCTGCACCGACTTCTGGTAGCAGACGTACTTGTCGGCGCGTTCGGCGAGCGACGGCGCGGGGGGTTTGGGCTTCTTGTCTTTGGGCATGGCGGCGAGTTTAGGGGCCGCTTACGCTACCCGCCATGCGCATCATCGCCGGCACCCACCGCGGCCGACCGATCCTCGGGCCCGAAGACGACCAGACGACCCGCCCCGTCACCGACCGGGTCAAGGAGAACCTGTTCAATCGGCTCCAGTCGCTGGGCGTGCTCGGCTACGGCCGGGTGATCGACGCGTACTGCGGCACCGGGTCGATGGGCCTCGAGGCGTTGTCGCGGGGGGCCGAGCACTGCACCTTCGTCGACCGCGACCGCGGGGCGATCGGTCGGCTGGAGCGGAACCTCGACACGCTGGGTGTGGGCCCGGAGCAAGCCGCGGTCGTTTCCGGGGGCGCGACGCCGCCGGTGTGGGCCGCGCCGATGGCCGAGGGGTCGGTCACGCTGGTCTTCGTCGATCCGCCCTACGCCGACACGGGCGACCTCACGCCGTTCGACACGCTGTTGTCGAGCCTCCGCCCCAAGCTGGAGCCCGGCGGCGTCGCGGTGCTGCGCACGCCGGCGGGCGTCGAGCCGCACGAGCTGCCGGGCTACGACGGCCCCGCCACCGCGGCCTACGGCGGCATGGCGCTGCACTTCTACCAGTCACCGCTGGCCGGAGACGGGGCATAGGCCGCCTGAAAACGGCGACGCAACGCTCCACGCCGGGCTCCGCTGTTGCCCAAATTAACGCCTCCATGCTCCGGAAAGGCGGCGGTTAGCGATCCTCGATCTTGTCCCATCCGTCGAGTGGCCCGTGTTTCCGGCCGGTCGGATCGCCTGCAACCCCTTGGACTGCGGGAAGATCGGGGCGTTAGCCGAAAATAAATGCAGGGGTGGGTGTTTCCCGATTGATTATCGGGCCTACCCCCATAGTATTAGGGGGTCTGCTTAGGGGGGCTTACTCAGGGAAGGCTAAGCCATGAAAGAGCAATTGAAGTTGACGATCACGGCGGTCGGGGAGCCCGATTCGATCTTTCTTACGCCGTGCGAGCCCGTGACGTTGTTCGAGTCGCAGGTGGAACGCCCAAGTGCCCAGCCCGGCTTCGACACCGATGAGGAGTTCGAGGCCGCGGCCGATGCGCTGGCGGCCCTCTCGGCACCGGAAGTGGTGATCCTCGCCGACGAGCCGCCGCTGCCACGGTCGCACCGCCAGGCGTCCTGAACCGCACGACACGAACGGTGTGGCTATATCGCCCCGGGGGGCAAGTGATCCCGGAGAATCCCCAGGAAATCCGACGGGGATCCTGGACCGTGCCAGCCTGATGTTGAGCGGACGACGCCCAGCATCCCATCGGTCTGTCGGCCGCCCGGAAAAGGCGGCCTAGCCGCACCCGCCAAGCGTCGGGTTGGGATAATCTATACTTTGATCGCTCCGGTCAGAGCCTGACCCAAGGTCTGAAACCCAACCCCCGCGATCTCATCGCGGCGGGTTGGATGTAGCTGGAGCCGATCGCCGTGTTTGACAACTTATCTGACAAGTTCGAGGGGGCGCTGAAGAAGCTCAGCGGCCGGGGCCAGATCTCCGAAGGCAACGTCCGCGAGGCGATGGAAGAGGTGCGCGAGGCGTTGCTCGAGGCGGACGTGCACTACGAGGTGGCCGAGTCGTTTTGCGACCGGGTGCTGGAGCAGGCGGTAGGCACGAAGGTGCTCGACGCGGTGCAGCCCGGCGAGCAGATGATCAAGATCGTCCACGATGAGTTGGTCGAGCTGCTTGGTGGTGCCTCGGAACAAGGAGTGGCGGAAGGGGGAGAGGGCCCGCCGTCGCTGCCCGAGCCGATCATGTTCGTCGAGCCGGGGCCCACGGTGGTGATGATGTCGGGGCTGCAGGGCTCGGGGAAGACGACGACGTGCGGCAAGCTTGCGGCGTACCTGAAGAAGCGGGGCAAGTCGGTGATGCTGGCCGCGGCCGACCTCCAGCGGCCCGCGGCGGTGACGCAGCTGCGTGTGCTGGCCGAGCAGGTCGAGGCGGAGATTGAAGGGGCAGGAGCCGTCAGCTTCTACGGCGAGCCCGACAAAGTCGCCGAGTACGGCAAAGCCGTGGGCGTCGCCGTCGAGGTCTGCCGCAACGCGGTCAAGCAGGCCAGGGCTTCGGGGATCGACGTGGTCATCCTCGACACCGCCGGCCGGCTGCACCTCAACGACGAGCTCATGGGCGAGCTCCGCCGGGTCAACGCCGCGGTCTCGCCGCACCAGGTCTTCCTCGTCATCGACGCGATGACCGGCCAGGACGCGGTCAACTCCGCCAAGGCCTTCGACGAACAGCTCGAGATCGACGGCGTCGTCCTCACCAAGTTCGACTCCGACACCCGCGGCGGCGCGGCGCTGTCGGTGAAGTCGGTGACGGGTCGGCCGATCCGCTTCGTCGGTACGGGCGAAAAGCTCGACGCCCTCGAGCCCTTCCACGCCGACCGCGTCGCCGGCCGCATCCTCGGCATGGGCGACATCGTCTCGCTCGTCGAGAAAGCCCAGGAACAGGTCTCCGAAGAAGAAGCCCTCGCCCTCCAGGAAAAGATGGCCCAGGGCCAGCTGACCATGGACGACTTCCTCAAGCAGCTCAAGCAGATCCGTCGCATGGGCAGCATGAAGAGCCTGCTCGGCATGCTTCCGGGGGTCGGCAAACAGATCAAGGACCTCGACCTCGACGACAAACAGATCGACCGCACCGAGGCCATGATCAACTCCATGACGACCCCGGAGCGCAAGGACGTCAAGCTCCTGAACAACTCCCGACGCCGCCGCATCGCCCGCGGCTCGGGCACCGATCAGAAAGACGTCAGCCAACTGGTTAAGGGCTTCGACATGATCAGCACCATGAGCCAGCAGATGGCCGGCATGGGCGCGATGGGCAAGCTCGCGGCGATGAAGAACATGGCCTCCCCCGAGATGGCCGCCATGATGAACTCCCGCGGCGGCGGCATGCCGGGCATGCGTAAGGGCTCGACCAAGGCGCAGCAGAAGAACAACAAATACAAACAACGGAAACGTAAAAGAAAGTGAAGTGGAAGAAATTTGGGGCGTTTTCGTGTGGCGTTCGCCTGCGCGGCGGGCGACAGGGGGTTCCCCCCTGCACCCCCAAAGCCCTGCCTTACGCATCGCTCGAGAGACGGGGTGCCTTCGGGGTGCAGGGGCAGAGCCCCTGCCGCCCGCCGCGCAGGCGAACGCCACCGCAGACCGATCCACCCATTTTCAGTTTGTACAATTTTCGCTCGTGCCCGATTCACCGACACCGATCTACCTCCTGCGCTTCACCGGCGAAGACCGCCCCGGGCTAACCGCCGACCTGAGCGACACGCTGGCGGAGCACGGCGCGACGGTGCTCGACCTGAACCAGGCGGTGATCCACCAGTCGCTGCTGCTGGGGGTGATGGTCGCGCTGCCCGTGGACGCCCAAGATGCCGACGCGGTACTCGACGTGATCCGCTCCGCCGCGGAGCGCAACGACCTTCGGCTCAAGGTCCGGCCGATCGCCGCCGCGGACTACGACGCCTGGGTCGGGATGCAGGGCAAGCCGCGGCACATCCTCACGCTGCTGACGCGGTCGCTGTCGGCCCGGCAGCTCGCGGCGGTCAGCCGGGTGGTCGCCGAGCAGGGGCTGAACATCGACGTGATCCACCGGCTCAGCGGCCGACCCCCGCGGACCGACGACGGGACGCCGCAACGCGCGTGTATCGAGTTTTCGCTGCGGGGCGAGCCGATCGACGCCGAGGCGATGCACCTGGAGTTCATGCGGCTCGGCGGCGAGCTCGCGCTCGACGTGGCGTGGCAGAAGGACGACGCGTACCGGCGGTCGCGGCGGATGGTCGTGTTCGACATGGACTCGACGCTGATCCGGGCCGAGGTGATCGACGAGCTGGCGAAGGAGGCGGGGGTCGGCGGCGAGGTGGCGGCGGTGACGGCGGCGGCGATGCGCGGCGAGCTGGACTTCGAGGCGTCGCTGCGGCGGCGGGTCGCGGCGCTGGCGGGTCTGGCCGAGTCGAAGCTGGCCGAGGTCGCCGACCGGCTGGACCTGACCGAAGGGTGCGCGGTGCTGCTGGAGAACCTGCGCGGGCTGGGCTACAAGACGGCGGTGTTGTCGGGCGGCTTCACGTACTTCGGCCGGCGGCTGCAGGAACGGCTGGGCCTCGACCACGTCCACGCCAACGACCTCGAAATCCACGACGGCCGGCTCACCGGGCGGGTGCTCGGCTCCGTGGTCGATGGGCCACGCAAGGCCGAGCTGCTCGAGCAGCTCGCCGCGGCCGAGGGCATCCACCGCCGGCAGGTCGTCGCGGTGGGTGACGGGGCGAACGACCTGCCGATGCTGAACCGCGCCGGCCTGGGTATCGCGTTCCACGCCAAGCCGATCGTGCGTGAGCAGGCCGAGCAGTCGGTGAGCACGCTCGGGCTCGACGCGGTGCTGTACCTGCTGGGCGTCCACGACCACCAACGCCTCGCCACCCCGCTTCAACCCGCAGTCCCCGCCGACCGATAGCGCCCCGGATGACCGCCACCATGCCCCCCCCGGAAGTGGAAGAACCCAATCCCACGGAATCCGCGGCCGACCCGCTCAGCTCCCCCGTCTTCATCGTCGGCCCGCTCCGCTCGGGCACCACGCTCCTGCGCCTGCTGATCGACCATCACCCCGACGCCAACGTCTTCGGCGAGTTCGAGGGTGCCGTCTCCCAGGCCGTCGGCGACGACTGGCCCGACCTCGCCGACTACCACGACTTCGCCCGCCGCGACCGCATGATGCGGCTCAACGGCTTCGCCGTCGACGAGTCGCTCGGCTACCCCGACCTCGTCCGCAGCTTCCTCGCCCAGGCCCACGAACGCGGCGGCCGCAAGCCCGTGCTCGGCGGCACCATCCACTCCCGCATGGACCTCCTGCCCAAACTCTGGCCCCACGCCAAGTTCATCCACACCCTCCGCGACCCCCGCGACGTCGCCCGCTCCTGCATCGGCATGGGTTGGAGTGGCAACGTCTACGGCGGCGCGAAGTACTGGATCAAGCCGGAACAGCACTGGGACAAGCTCTGCGCCCAGGTCGCCCCCGAGCAGACCCTCGACGTCAAATACGAAGACCTCGTCCGCGACCCCGAGGCCCAGCTCACCCGCTGCTGCGACTTCCTCGGCCTCGCTTACACCGACCAGATGCTCGCCCTCGACCGCGACACCACCTATTCCCGCCCCGACCCCAGGCTCGCCGAGCAGTGGCGGACCAAGCAGACCCCCGACGAACGCCGCCACGTCGAAGCCCAGTGCGCCGACCTGATGCGGGCCCGCGGCTACGCCTTCTCCGACGGCGAGCCGGCCCCGCTCACCCCCGCCGAGCTCCGTCGGCTCCAACGCGAAGACCGCCTCAACCGCTACCGCTTCAACCTCAAGCGCTGGGGCCTGCCGCTCTACCTCCAGCACGTGATCGCCAAACGCACCGGCCCCGCCTTCTGGAAACACGCCGTCCAGCGCCGCATCGACGCGATCCAAAACGACCGCATGCGCTAGCCCCAGAGAACCGGCGGATATACTCCGCCCCATGTCATCGCCTCTGCCCCCGGAATCTCTCGCCGCTTCCGCCGAGTTGCCCCCGAAGTACGTCCCCGCCGACGTCGAGCCCGCGATCACCCGCGGCTGGGACGCCGCGAACGCCTACGCCGCCGACGCCGCGGCGGACGGCGACCCGTTTGCGATCTGCATCCCTCCGCCGAACGTCACCGCCGCCCTGCACCTAGGCCACGCCCTCAACAACACGCTCCAGGACGTGCTCGTCCGCCACGCCCGCATGCGCGGCAAGAACGCCGTCTGGCTCCCCGGCACCGACCACGCCGGCATCGCCACCCAGACCGTCGTCGAGAAACGCGTCCTCGCCGAGGAGGGCAAACGCCGCACCGACTTCGACCGCGACGAATTCGTTAGCAAGATCCAGGCCTGGAAAGACGAGTACGAAGCAAAGATCACCGACCAGCTCAAGCAGATGGGCTGCTCCTGCGACTGGTCCCGCCAGGCCTTCACCATGGACGAGCCCCGCGCCCGGGCTGTGCGTGAAGCGTTCTTCCGGTTCTTCAAGGACGGCCTGATCTACCGCGGCAAACGCCTCGTGAACTGGGACCCCGTCACCCAGACCGCCCTCGCCGACGACGAGGTCGAGATGCAGGACGTCGACGGCCAGTTCTACTACCTGAAGTACCCCGTCGTCGAAAACAAAGCCGCCGATGGCATCGGCGGTCTTGCCGACTGGCAGGAAACCGGCGCGTTCGTCACCGTCGCCACCACCCGCCCCGAGACGATGCTCGGCGACACCGCCGTCGCCGTGAACCCCGACGACCCCCCCCGCAAGCAGTACATCGGGCAGTTCGTGAAGCTGCCGATCGTCGACCGCGTGATCCCGATCATCGGCGATGACTACGTCGTGATCCCGGACCCCGATTCCGACGACGCCAAGGCCCGCATGGCCAGCGGCTTCCTCAAGGTCACCCCCGCCCACGACCCCAACGACTACGACATCGGCCAGCGCCACACCCCGCAGCCTCTGCCCATCATCAACGTGATGGCCCCCGACGCCACGATCTCCATCGCCCACGGCTGGCCCGCCGACGAAGAACCCGACGATAACAACACTCTCCGCCCCTTCGTAGGTCTCTCTCGCGAAGACGCGCGCCGCGCGATCGTGCGTTGGTTCAAGGAACACGACCTGCTCGAGAAGCAGGTGCCGTACCGGCACGCCGTGGGCCACAGCTACCGCAGCCACGTCCCGATCGAGCCGTACTACTCCGATCAGTGGTACCTCAAGGTCACCGACGACAAGCTCAAGGGTGCTGCCCTGCGCGCGATGGACGCATCGCAGCGGCAGCCGGCTCCTGACGGTTCCGAGGATTCTGATGGTGGGATGGGCGTCCCGCCCGTCGTCGGCCCGCAGGGCCGAAACCCCACCGCCATCCGCCGTCGTCACCTACCCCACATCGAACAGGACGGCAGCACTTACTTCATCACCTTCCGCCTCAAGCAGGGCGAGATGACACCAAGCGAACGCAAGATCGCATTCGACGCCTGCATGCATTGGCACGGCCAACGCATCGACTTGCACCGGGTGGTGGTCATGCCCGACCACGTCCATCTCCTGTTGACGCCCCGAAAACAAGCAGACGGCCAACCTTACCCCCTCGCCGAGTTGATGCACAGCATCAAGAGTTACTCCGCCCACGAAATCAATCGGGCCCGCGGTGCCCAAGGGGCGGTCTGGCAAGACGAATACTTCGATCGGGTGATCCGGGACGAACAAGAGTTCGAGGAAAAATGGGAATATCTCGGCCATAACCCCGTCAAAGCCGGGTTGGTTGAGCGGCCGGAAGACTACGACTGTTTGGCGGTGGGGGACTCGGCCCTTCGGGCCGACGACGGGCGGGACGCCCATCCCACCGATCAATCTGCCACTTCCGGAGGCGGCCTGAAGTTCACGCCCGAACGCTACGCCAAGACCTTCCAGAACTGGCACGAAAACATCCGCGACTGGTGCATCTCCCGCCAACTCTGGTGGGGGCATCGGATTCCGGTGTGGGTCAGTCCTCATAGCCTCGTTGAGGGCCACACAAAATTTAATGATGTAAAAAACTGGGATACCCGAAAACCGATGCCGATCTTCATCAAACGGGTCGGTAATCAAGTCAAAACCAATCTAGGTATGCCCATCGAGGAAATTCGCGAGAAATCTCTCCGCGATGGATTTACTGAGGTGCTTTACTCGGCTCGACCTACAAAGGAAGGTAGCCCGGAGTTTTATTACTGCCCCAAGGAATTGAATGACGAGACCGTCGAAATTTTAAATCTCATCGGAGTCCAAGACCCCGACGTCCTCGACACCTGGTTCTCCTCGGCCCTGTGGCCGATGTCGACGCTGGGGTGGCCGGAGGAGACGGCGGACCTCGAGCGGTGGAACCCCACGTCGGTGCTGTGCACGGCCCGGGAGATCATCACGCTGTGGGTGTCGCGGATGGTGATGTTCAATTTATATTTCCGGGGGACGCTGCCGTTCCGGGACGTGTTCATCCACGCGATGATCCAGGACGGGCACGGCCAGAAGATGTCCAAGTCGCTGGGCAACGGGGTGGACCCGGTCGACATCATCCACTCCCACGGCAGCGACGCGATGCGGTACACGCTCACCGCGATGACGACGCAGACGCAGGACGTGCGGATGCCGGTCGACATCATCGACCCGCACTCGGGCGAGGTGGTGCATCCGAAGTTCGTGAGCGGGCCGGGCGGCGCGAAGGTCGCGGCGCCGGTGCAGGAACACCCGCCCGAAAGCGGCAAGAAGATGGTCTCGTCGTTCGGGCTGGCGTCGGGGCAGGCGGAGCCGACGGAAGAGGTGCCACTGGCCCGGAACACGTCGGAGAAGTTCGACATCGGTCAGCGGTTCACGACCAAGCTGTGGAACGCGACGCGGTTTGCGCTGGTCCACCTCGCTGAGGCCGAGCCGGATGCGGTGGGTCATTCCGGGGGCGGGGGGTTGAGCCTGGCCGATCGGTGGATCCTGTCGCGGACCGCGCAAGCGGTGGAGGCGGCGGACCGACACCTGGCGGAATACGACTTCCATAACTACGCCAACGGGCTGTATCAGTTTGTGTGGAACGAGGTGTGCGACTGGTACGTCGAGGCCGTGAAGCCCGCCCCCGGAAGTGATGCGCGGATGGCCGAGTCGTCGCGTCGGGTGTTGGCGGCGGTGTTGGACACGTCGCTGCGGCTGCTGCATCCGGTGATGCCGTTCGTGACCGAGCGGCTGTGGGCGGCGCTGGGCGAGGTGTGCCCGCAGCGCGGCGTGGAGGGGTTGGACCCGGCCGAGAACGAACTGCTGGTTACGGCCGAGTGGCCGACGGCCGATAGGGCGCTGATCGACCGCGACGCCGAGCAACGCTTCGGCCGACTGCAGGGCGTGGTGGGCATGATCCGCGAGGTGCGCAACGGGGCGAAGGTCTCGCCGAAGCAGACGCTGGACTTCTCGGTGAAGGTCAGCGACGACGTGGCGGGCACGCTGCGGGAGGGGTTGGCGCTGATGAGCGCGATGACGAATACGAACATCGTGGCGATCGGCCCCGACACCCAGAAGCCCGAACACGCGGCGGTGGTCACCGCGCCGCTGGGCGAGGGGTACCTGCACGTGGAGATCGACACCGACGCGGAGAGCGACCGCCTGACCAAGCGGAAGGAAGAGCTGGAAAAGTCGATCAAGACGCTCGACGGCCGGCTGAGCAACGAGAAGTACACGAGCAAGGCTCCGGCCCACCTGGTGCAGCAGACGCGCGACCAGCGGGCGGCGGCGGCGGCGGAGCTGGAGCGGGTGGAGACGCAGTTGGCGGGGTTGTGAAAACCTTTTGCCGCCAAGGACGCCAAGAGCGCCAAGAGAGGCAAGTCAATGCGTGGGAATCTCTGAGGAAGTCAGGAATTGAGGAATGAAGTAAACAAACCTTTGGCTTGCAGTTCCTGAATTCCTTGATTCCTGTCTTCCTTATTTTGGCTTGGCTGTCTTCCTTGGCGCTCTTGGCGTCCTTGGCGGCTAAATTGCTTCGATGCCGCGGTTCAAAGACCAAGCGATCTGTATCCGGGACGTGGACTGGTCGGAGACGAGCCAGGTGGTGGTGCTGCTGACCGAGACGCGGGGGAAGGTGCGGGGGTGGGCGAAGGGGAGCCGGCGGCAGTCGCCGTCGAGTATCCAGCGGTTTTCGGGGGGGATCGAGCTGCTGACGGCGGGGCAGGTGGTGGCGACGACGCGGCCGAGTACGGAACTGGCGGC